>USOZ01000013.1 GCA_900556525.1 uncultured Oscillospiraceae bacterium
ATATTTCCGCCGGATTGCACGAAAACGAAAAATCCGTCTGCGCAATCTGCACACCCGATTTAATCAGCACGTCCTTAGAGCTGAAACAAGAATATTAAGGAGGACATTAAAATGGCTAACACAAGCTATACATTATCAATAAACATCGAAGAGGCTGAATCCGCAGCCCGCAATATGAACAGCACGAATGAAAATCTCAAAAGCAAGCTCGAAGAGATCTCCGGCGTTATCAACAATATGCAGAACGTATGGGACGCAGATACCGCAAGAGGAACGACCGAGAGATTTAACCAGCTCAAGGGACAGTTCAATGCTTACTACGAAAGAGTAAAGAAGTTTGCGGACTTCGTTCTTAACGATGTTTCTACCGCTTATCAGACGGGTGAAAAGACAATCACCGTAAATACCAATAACATTCAGAACGAAAGAGCGAAAGCTGAGTCATAAAATAGCAGCTTACGGCAGCCGGACGAATACGTTCGGCACGCCGCAGGCGTGTTATACTAATCTTTGATTGTTCTATAGACAAAGGCGTCAGATAGAACGCTCTAGGAAAGTGACCGCAGGCGGGCTGCCGCCCGGCAAGGGAGCTTGACAATGAGTGGCTGCGTTGTACCCGACGAATTTGTCTATAGGTTTGTTAAAGATTAGTATTAAGACAGGAAAGGAAATGCTAAATTATGAGAAAAGCAATATCAACGGCGCTTGCGGCTTCTATTGCTCTTCCGGTGATGCTGTCTTTTGCTTCGGGCTGCGTAACTGCTTCCGCTGAGGACAGCATAACCAATGGCGAGCTGATAGTGCTTATAAACAACACGTTCGGCTTCGAGGGCTTCGATTCGCAGGGGCCGTACTTTGAGAGTGTTCCGTCGGACAGCCGATATTTTTCCGACATTCAGACGGCGGTCGAATTCGGAGTGATAGACGAGCTGGTTACCGACATTGATCCGAACGCGGCTGTTACGCGCGAATTTTTTTGCAATGGCGGCGTCGGGCGCAATAAACGATGATCGCACGCAGAATGTGACAATTTCAGACGCTTCGGAGATTACATATCTTGACGGCGTACTTACCGTTCTTAATCTGGGACTTATGGAGCTTGATGGCGGAAAGTTTGTCCCCGATAAGAAGATGAGCGCTTCGGAATGTATTCTTCTTGCCGATGAAGCGCGCCAAATATGGGCTACCTGCACGGTCAACGCACCTTTATACGAGGTGAGTCTTGCTGAGAATGCAGTCGATTTCACAGGCATGGAGCTTTATTCTTATGACCCTGAAACGGACGAAGTGATTTTTGACGACGCGGCGTTTAATGAGCTGCAAAAGAAAATGTCCGACAACAATTTCAAATATGAAAACGGCACGATTACGGTCGATTCCGCCGAGGCGTTCGGGATTTCAGAGGGAACAATTCTTATTATTCCCGGTAACGACGGCGAAAGCAGTGCTGTTAAGGTTACTTCAGTAAAAAAGAACAGCGATGGAACCTGTACGCTTTCGACCGAAGCTGCGGATCCTGAAGAAGCTGTTCAGAATTACAATGTTGAGCAGAAAATCACACCCGACCTTTCGCAGGCGGTATTTTATGACGCAAACGGAAACGTTGTAGAATATGTCTCCGAAGAAGAAGCAAACGCGCTTTTGTCGTCTTATTCAAAAAAAGCGCCCGCGCAGCTAATCGGCGGCGGAAGAGTTGATTTTGCCTCGGCGCAGAAAGCTGAAATTGCTGATACGGGTAAGATAAACGTTTCAAAGGGCGGAGTATCGGTTGCGCTTGATACGCCCCTCGGTCCTGTAGGGCTGACCGTTTCAAAGAATTCCATAAAGCTGAATACGTCGATTCTTCTCGGGAAGAACGACAACGGAAGCTGCACGCTGAGCTGCGGACAGGAATTCAACAATATTTCATTTGATTACAAGGCGAAAACAGGCTTGTTTGAAAAGAAATATCTGAAGTTCGTAATGAACTATACGACGGTAGAGAAGCTCGGCATAAAGGGAAACTATGCGAAGAGCATTACGGTTGGACATTTCGATTATCCGACGGGAATAGGCGACCTTACCGTTAAAATGGACATAAATCTTCAAATCAACTTTGACGGCGAGCTTAATGTTTCGCTTACAAATGCGGGAAGATCTACGGGTATGGAATACCGCAACCATAAGCTGAGTTTTATTTGTACAGACGGTCGGCAGACGATCGACGTGAACGGCAAGGCGAAGGTTGAACTTACCGTTCCTGTCGATGTTTCGGTTTCCGCGATTTTTGGACTGCTTAAAGCGGGCGTTGTGATTACTCCCGGCATCGGTGCAAAGATGAACATTGAAACGACTCAGATCGAAACGGGAAAAGCAAATCCCTCGCCGCTTATATGCACGCAGGTCGACGCGTATCCCATATTCAGAATAAAGATATATGGAAAAGTTATCATAAATTTCAAGCCGTATACAAAGGAAATACTTGGCGAAAATAACGTTGCGTTCAGCTTGCATTTTGAACTTTTCGAGTCGCTTAAACCCGAGCTTGTCGAAAAATGTACAAAGGACGACAGACAGAAACAGGCTGCCGACAAAGAAACCGCACAGGCGGGAGTTACTGTCGGCGAGAATCTTAAACTGTCGGTAAATCAGGCGACAATAGACAAGGATCAGACATTTACCGTAAGAATTTCCGAAATGCCGTCGGGATACACTTATGAGGACATCGGCGTAATCAACAGCAATGCGGACGTTATTTCTACGAGCGGAAAGGCATTGGTCTCGACAGCTTTTAAGAAGAGCTGTGAAGCGCTTACGGGATATTCGTACAACGTTACGGGAATTTCAGAGGGGAAGGCTGTGCTTACTTTTGGTACAAAGGATGGAAAGTATAGAGCCGACTGCAATGTGACGGTTGTTGATTCGTCCATTTCAAGAGATTATTCGATAAAGCTCACGACCTACGGTACGTCAATAGGAGTAGGTTCAAAGTCGAAAATCGAAATAGAAAAGCTCCCGGATCAGGTTTCTGAAAATGAAATAATCTGGTATTCTTCCGATGCGTCCGTCGTAAGAGTTGACCAGTACGGAAATATAACGGGAATGGGAAAGGGTTCCGCCATTATATATGCGGAAACTCCCAATAAAAGATCCACTGCTGCCTGCTCGGTCAACGTAAACGAAGCGGGAAATGTTTCAATGAGATTTCTGCCGTTCGGCGAAGCGGCTGAAATTGCTGTATAAAAACTGTATACTGAACCTGCATATCCTAAGGAAGCGCTGAATAAATCGCGGTACGCATCTTGCTTGCATACCCGATTCAATCAGCACTTCCTAAAAAGGGATATGCGAGGTTTGGTTTTTGCGTGTTTTTATCAATATCCCTTGATGCGGTAATAATTATGCATTTTCATCGGGATATGCATAATTATTATTACATATAACAAAAGTCAGGAGCGAGAGATGAAAAATAAAAAGGACATATCCCCCGAAAAAAAGTTCAGACTTACGGTGTTTATTGTTACAGCCGTTCTTTGTGTGGCAATAGTCGCGCTCGGAATTCTGTATGTTTCAAAGCTGAGAATGAGGACAAATGCAGAAAGTTCAGATAATACAACAACCGAACAGACTGTTTCCACAGAACCGATCACCTCGGCGGTTTCTGAAACAACGGAAAATACAGATGAACTTATACAGCCGCAGGAGAGTAACCTCTATCTTTATAAGACAGCCGTCGTATTTATTACCGCTGTAACTCCATTTAAAATGACTGCCCTCGCTGTCCGCGAACGCAGACGATCGGGGTCGAGAACCGCACTTATACAGCGACGGCGGAACCCGAGGGAGATGTTGATATAAGTTCGCTTTTTGCTTGATTGGAGGTGCGGCTGATGTTTAAACGTATTGCGGCGGGTATAACTGCGGCGGTCGTTTTCGCGTCGTTTTATGGACAGGGGCTGGTGAGTGAGGCTGGCTATGGCGACGATAATGAAGGCGGAAGCTGGGATACCGGATTTCAGGGTTATCGCTTTTCACTTGTAAACGCTGACGGTGATGTTGAAAAGATTGTTGATGTCTGGGATTATAGCATGGGTTATGACACTACAAAGGACGGTCGTTGGTCGTACTATGGTTCGGGTGTAGGCGTACACAGTCCTGCTGTAAACGCAATAGATATGGAAGAAATTCTTAACTATGGCGACAACGATCATGGGTATGACGAATGTAGTGTTGAATATAAAGTGTTTAACAAATGCAAGATTGAGCTGGCGCAAGGCGCTTCAAATACTCTCCAGACCATGTCGGGGCTTTGCTTTGACAGCAATGAAGATTGGTATGTTGCTGATCATAAGGAAATATTTAACAATTCAGAGTTAAAATCAGACGACAAATTTTCCTCGAAAATGGTTAAATATGATGATAAGGGCGACAGATTTCTACTTTGTACATATAACTCGGGGAATTACGATTTCAATTTTGCTTACAACGGCGGTCATGAATTTATTAAATATGCACTAATAGGAAAAGATGGTGAAAAAGATAACGAAAGATGGCTTGGTGTGTGTGATGTTCTTACGTCACTAGGCATTGACGTTTATGAGGGAGTAAGTGATTATTCTACCGTTGCTGGCAGACGAAAAATATACAATAATCTTATGGCGGAATTCGTTGCCAATGAGTACTGCATTATTGTAGAGCCTCTCAGTATGAATATTGAATATGAAGTATATGATGTTGCATTGAAAGATAATAAGAAAGGCAGCGGTATAAAGGTTACATTCTATTATGGAAGTACCACAGAGCTTGCAATCTATGAACAGGAAGAGTATGCCGACCTTTGGCTTAATGTAATAACAAGCGGACTAATGCCCAAGGCAATGTATGTAACGGACGATTATAAAGTTGATCTGGAACGGTATTCAAAGGGAACGCTGAAGTGTGTAAATGAAACTGACTGGGATTATTATGACTGGCAGGGCGATTTGCCGGAGGCTGTGGCTGAAAAGATTAAAAAAGACCCGGGCTATGATTATTTGAAAGGAATTTTTCAAAACGGCGGAATAGATAATGATAGTTTTAAAGGCGACGGCTACATAAGAAAGTCAAGAAGGAACAATTCGCATTACAGCAGATACACGCCCAATTTCATGAGACATTACGCCTGCGCAATGGCAATGATAACCTCGTCGGACTTCATAAAGCCGCAGGTAGCTACGCAGGATTATGACTATCATACTTCTACGGACGTTATAAGTTCTGTTCGGGTTTCAAACCGAAGCAGCACAGAATATACAACCGATATTTCCGCCGAAAGTTTCACACCCGAAACCATAAAAAACGGGGCGGGCGTGCCGCAGGCTATGGTTTGCAAATTCAGTCTGATCTCGGTTCTTGACGAAAGCGGTACAATCCCCGTTTTTACGACCGACCTAGAGATTTCTGAACAGGCGGAGAAAAAGTTTGCCGAGCTTGGATTCGCAAAAGACGAAAATGGTGAATATATCTGTGAATTTTACGGAAGCCTTGACGGGCTAGCGTCAAAAGACGAAGTTCTCGACAACGGATACGGCGCGTCGTATATCAGTTTTGAATGGAAAACACCTGAAAAGCCCTGTACGGTCACATTTCGGGCGGAGTTTCTCGACGCGAACCTAAGTCCCGAAGCTGTTCTCGGAACAGCTGAAAAGGACGGAAAGCGGGCAACCGAGGTTAAGTCCGACGACGGTAGATTTACAACGGAATTCGAGTGTCGGATAAACGATGATATTGAAAAAAATATTCTGAACGAGGATACTGTTCCCCCCGACAGTGTTTCAATAATAAGCGTAAAACCCGCTGAAAGCGCGTCCGCCGGCGAATGGGAACGCTATAAAACAAATCTCGATATATATAATGATTACACCGATAAGTTCGGCTCCGACGCGAATCGATTTACAGAAGCCGATTATATGGGAATGACGTCGTAGAGCAGTCTTAGCTGGACAGAATATACTGCGGCGTATCGCGCGGGAACGGCAGATATTGAAATAACGGCGGTAAATCATACTGTTACGGCGGCTGTGACCAACGACGAGAGTGCGGCTGGACCCGACGGAACGGCAAAGGTAATACGCACGGACGCAAGCGGACTTTATGAACCCTATTCGGACAGCATAGGTTCGGGATATGGAATAGGAGTCAACTTTATTTCATCATTGACGGCAGATACGACGGGGAATTCATACGAAAGAGACCTGACGGTGAACGGGCGGAGCTATAAAAATACGCTTGTGACAAATTACGGGCGCGGCGCTGTGCTTTTCCCCGAGTATGATTATGAAAAATACTACGGAGAAGTAATCTGCACGGATAATTCAGACCCGTTTGCGGCGGAATATTCGCTTATTTCAAATGAAAATTCGCTTTATTACGAAGAACCGTCGGAAAGCGAGGATAAGCTGGCTGCGGAAATTGCGCAGGACAAGCGTTCGAGAATTCATTTCACGCCTGTGTGGTATCCTGACGGAGAGTATGAGATCGCGTTATGTATGTTCGACGCGTGGACTCCCGCAGGAGAGCTGCGGCTGTGCAGGACAGCTTCCGTAACGATCTCGGGCTCGCTTTATGACACATGGTATGTGACAAGAACGGCAAATAACCAGAAAAGGGGATAATAATGCTTTATTGCAGGAAGTGCGGGAATGTCGTCAAAGCCGACGCGAAATTCTGTGAAAAGTGCTTTTCGCGGCTCGACAAGGACGGCGTAAGCAGCACGGTCAACAAGTACGAAATAGCGGCAATGAGCAGAAATTCCGAGGAGTTTGCCGCTGACAGCTATGTTGCGAGAAACAATCTGTGCGGTGAACGTGTTTTCGGCTATCGGCTTACGCGGCTTATCGGGAGCGTTGCCGAGAGCGATTATTACACGGCTTCTTCTGCCGATAACGGCGTTATCGTGAACAAGACCGTTAGGCATATAGTTTTTCCCGACAGGGAAAGTTTCGATTGCTTGCGGCTTGTGAACGGATTTTCCGATAAAAAAGCAATGCAAACGCTTGAAAAATGTATAAATGCCGTTCCGCAGGGAATAAGCGATTTTATCGCACTTTGCGAAAAAATCGGGATAAGCTGTGCGTATGAGGACAGCACGGTGTACCGTTCCGAGCTTATGGGGACTTATCACGTTTTTGTACTTATGAGACCCGTTATTCCGCTTTGGGAATATATTCGAGGAAAAAGGATTACCTTGCGAGATGTCATATCATGGGGAATAAGCATAGCTTCACAGCTTGAAATAATTGAGCAGTATGGTGGGAAACACACCTGCATAAGCGATACCGACGTTTTTTTTGACAGCGGAGAAAATATCTTTATCGGAAGCGGGGTTCAGAATATTTTTTCGGACAATATGTATCTTGGGGCATATTCGACAGCGCGAAATATCTATAAAATGCCGTCGGAAATGGAGGCAGATCCTTCTGTTTACAGCGCCGGAATGTTGATATACCTGCTGCTTAACGGTATGCGCCACCCATATATAAATTATTCGGGCGGGCGGATAACAAGGACGGGTTATCTTGCCGCAGAGAAGCTGCGTGCAGAACACGCGCCTGCGCAGATGCCGAGGTTTGCGCGCAATTCGCTCGGAAAAGTTCTTCTGAGGACTTTTTCGGATATTGATGAACACAGGGTATCTGCGGCGGAGCTCAATCGTGTTCTGAAAAACTCGCTCATCTACATTTCGACCGAAGAGCTCAATACGGTTGTGCTTGATATTGAAAATGACGGAGAATAACAATGCTGATTACATTGATGAAGAAAAATGAAACAAATACGACTATTCTGCCCGAAAGAGTTTCGGGCAGATACCAGGTCATGCACATCGACGCTGACGGCGAAAGAGAGGCGCTGCTTGTTGCGGAGGCTGACGGTGATTGCTGGGTTATAAAAAGCGGGAGCGGCTCGGAGATAATTACGCCGGAAGGTGTAAAAAGGGAAATCATAGCTTCGGAGAATATGCTTTGTACAGTGCATATTTTAAAAACGGACGAAAACGCCGCGCTTTATATGCAAAAGCTGAAAACCGAAAATATGGTATTCAGAAAAGTTATTCCCGCGAACTCATGCAGTTTTACGATAGGGTCTGCCGAAATGTGCGATATATACATAAAAAACTACCCTGTCGGCGAATGCTGCGCGCGTATAGATCATGAGAACGGGAGCGGATTTTCACTTACCGCCTGCACGGAGGGTTCAGGTATATATAAAAACGGAACGGCGGCGGAAAGCGGCAGGCTGAAAAGCGGAGATGTGCTGTCGTTTTTCAATATCAGATTTGTTTTTGGAAAGAATTTCATTGCTTATAATTACAACGGCAGCGTGGAGATAAATAACTCCATGCTTTTCCGTGCTTTTGTTCAGGCGCAGAGAACCGAGGATATAACGTATTATTTTGACGACGAGTATAACCACGGGCTGTTTTTTTGTTCGCCTAGATTTAAAAAAGAGATACAGCCGGCAGAAATTTCGGTCGAATATCCGCCGCAGTCGGGACTTTCAAATCAGACCCCTATGGCGCTTACTATCGGACCGTCGGTGACGATGGGACTTTCATCGGCGGCAACGGCTTCATTTACTGTTATAAATCAGATAAATAACGGCGGAAATATAATGACCGTCATGCCGTCGGTAATAATGGCGTCAAGTATGCTGCTGAGTTCGCTTTTATGGCCGGTCATAACAAAAACTTATGACAAAAGCCGCAAAAAAAGGGAAGAACGCAAAAGAAAAATAAAGTATATCGGTTATCTTAAAAGTCAGTATGCTTTTGTGGAGAAGATAGCCGCCGAACAGACCGCAATTCTTAAAGAAAACAATCCGTCGCTTGAAGTTCTTGCACAGCGCATAGAAACACGGGATCGTGCGCTCTGGGAAAGAATGTACGGACAGAGCGATTTTTTAAGCATTACCGTCGGAACGGGAGAAGTTCCGCTGAACTTGAAAATAAGGCAAAGCGCCGATAAATTTACATTGGACGAAGATGTTCTCAGAAGCGAGGCTGAGAAATTTCTTGCGCAGAAACGCGTTATTGCGGACGCGCCTGTTGAAATTTCACTTATTGAATCCCCCGTTGTCGGAATAATCGGGGCGAGAAAGAATGTGCTCGGCTACATAAAGAGCTGGCTGCTGCAGCTTGCCGCGCTTTACAGCTATGACGCGCTCGGTATCATTGTTATATATGACGAATGTGAAGATAAAGACTGGGAATATCTGCGCTGGCTTCCGCATATCTGGAATGCCGAGGGCGATGTGCGCATGATAGCGTCGGACGCTAACGAGCTGAAAGTCGTTTCGGCTGAGGCTGAAAAAATACGGCTGGGTGAATCGGGTGAAAATAAGCGGTACGTTATCATTTCCGCTAGCCGAAAACTTGCGCTTAAAGCGGATTTTCTCGGACGTGTGATAAAAAATGCGGCGGAGACCCCATTCAGCGTAATTACGCTTTATGACGCTATGAGCTATATCCCGAAAGAGTGCCTTGAAGTAATAGAGGTGACGGACGAATCCCGTGCGAGGCTTTACAGAATGGATTCGCATGGGGATACCGAAGAATTTGATATTCCCGATTCTTCCGCGATAAATATGGGAAAGCTGTGCGTTGCTCTGTCTAACATAAGGCTGGCGCAGAACAGCGAGGCGTTTACGCTTCCGCCGTCGTATACGTTCCTCGAAATGTTCGGGGTAAGCAAAGTCGAGCATCTCAACTGCCTGCGGAGATGGGCGGACAGCAATCCGGTCGAATCGCTTGCCGCGCCTATAGGTATAGATTCGCACGGTGACCTCTGTATGCTTGATCTGCACCAGAAATATCACGGACCTCACGGACTTATCGCGGGAATGACCGGCTCGGGAAAAAGTGAATTTATCATGACGGTCATCTTGTCGCTTGCCGTGAACTATCATCCCGATGAAGTAGCGTTCATACTTATCGACTACAAGGGCGGCGGAATGGCGCACGCTTTTGAACATCTGCCGCACGTTGCGGGAATAATCACGAACCTCGACGGTTCGGCGATAACGCGTTCGCTTGTGTCGATACAAAGCGAACTTAAACGGCGGCAGCGGTTGTTCGGCGAAGCGGAACAGCAGCTCGGGACCTCGAATCTTGATATTTATAAATACCAGAAGCTTTACCGCGACGGAAAAGTTTCGGAGCCGCTCCCGCACCTTATAATAATCGCAGATGAGTTTGCCGAGCTGAAAACTCAGCTTCCCGAATTTATGGAGCAGCTCATAAGCGCGGCGAGAATAGGACGAAGCCTCGGAGTTCATCTTGTTCTCGCAACTCAGAAGCCCAACGGCGTTGTAAGCGACCAGATATGGAGCAACAGCAAATTCAAGATATGTCTGAAGGTTCAGGACAACGCAGACAGCGTTGGCATGATAAAGCGACCGGACGCGGCAGTGCTTGTAGACGTGGGACGGTTTTACCTGCAAGTTGGCTATAACGAGTATTTTGAACTTGGACAATCGGCATGGTGCGGCGCAAACTATGAACCCGAAAGTTCGGCGGCTAAGAAAAGCGTGGCGAACATAACAGTTATTGACAGGATAGGCAGAACTATAGTTCAGACTGACGATACCGTTAAAACGGGAAAGAAAAAGTCGGTCCTCGAAAAAAAGCAGCTTGACGCGGTGACGGGGTATATAGCGGAATTGGCACGCGAGGAAAACGTATGCGCGCGAGCACTGTGGCTTGAGCCGATACCTGAGGTCGTCATTCTCGACGAACTGATACGGAAATACGGTTATATTCAGCCGAAAGACAGGCTTTGCGCAGTTGTCGGAGAATGTGACGTGCCCGAAAATCAGGAACAGAAGCTGCTTTGCTACGACCTTGAACAGGCGGGGAATATTGTTGTTTTCGGTGCGTCCGGTTCGGGAAAAACGACGTTTCTTACTGCTGTTACATATAGCCTGTGCAGCTGCTATTCGCCGTCGGACGTATGGATCTATATTCTCGATTTCAATGCGCAGACAATGAAGAATTTCGGGCGGCTCAATCACGTCGGAGATGTCATGCTTCCCGACGACAAGGAAAAAATAAGCCACTTTTTTACATGGATAACCAAAGAGCTGAGCAGGCGCAGGAAAATTCTTTCCGAAACCGACGGCGGATATTACAGCTATATTCATTCGGGCGGTTTTATGCCGTGGATATGTGTAATGATACATAATTTCGGCGCTTTCAGCGAGTCTTATCCCGAATATGAAGAACTTATAGGCGTTCTTGCGCGCGAGGGAATAAAGTACGGGATTGGCTTTATACTTACGGCGATAACGGTAAACGCAGTTCGCTTCCGCATCGTTCAGAATTTCAAAACGCAGGTTTCTTTACAGCTTACAGATGAATCCTACGGAATGATATTCGGACCTACGCGCGGGCTTAAGCCTGCGCCGATAAAGGGCAGAGGACTTGTCATGAACGACGGGCTGAACGAATTCCAGACGGCGTATATCGCTGAGCCTGACGCTGTTTCAGCGGCGGTGTCGGTGCTTTCGGAAAGGCTTGCTTCGCAGTATCCCAGCACAAAAGCGTTCAACATTCCTGTTCTTCCAGAAGTATACAGACCTTCGCTTGCGGAGAAATATGCGGGAGCGAACGGAAATGTTATTCCCGCGGCGGTTTATATTACGACAGTCGAACCTTATATGTACAACACGCAAAGAGCGGTAATATATGTCATAAGCAAAACGGAAAGAAAACCGATATTTATTCAGGGACTTGCTGAATTGCTTTCAAAAAATGCGGACGTTATTGTCTGCGACGAAGCGAATAAGTTCATTCCTTTAGCCGAAACGGGTTACAGGCGCTTTACGGACAGGAAACAATTTGTTTCGGCGGTTTCCGAGATAAGTGCAGATACGCAGACGCGCACCTATATCTTCATAAACGGCATGGGAGGCTTTATGAACAGCGTTATAATGCCTGAACGCAAAATAATTGAAACGCTTATGGCGGCCGCAGTGAAAAACGCCATGATAACGTTTGTAATATCCGATAAGATGACCGAAACGGGTTCGTATTCCTCGGAAGCCTGGTTTAAAGAAGTTCAGAACGGTTCGTATATATGGCTCGGAAGCGGACTTTTCGACCAGTATCAGTTCCAGCTTTCAAACCGCGGGAAAAATGTCGAACTTGGCGAAGATTACGGCTATATTGTCGAGGACGGACGCGCGGAATGTGTAAAGCTGCTTTCAAGCGAGGTGTACGAAATTGAAAAATAAAATTCTTGTGGAGATATATTTCCCGGCAGTATTCAAGAGCTTTGATATTTATATTCCGGACGACGTTTCTTTCTTCAGAATTGTCATAATGCTGAAAAAAGCGTCGGGAAAACTCACGGGCGGGCTTTTTGAGCCGTCGGACGACAATGTTATCTGTGATATGGAGAGCGGAGCAATCCTTGATATAAATCAGACTGCAAGAGAGCTTTGCCTGCATAACGGTTCGCGGCTGATGTTCATATGAAGTTGATTGTTAAAACAAAAAGAAAGGAATAGTCAAATGAAATTTCTGAAAAACAGACTTATTATCGGGTGCGCGTGTATTGTTCTCGCATTTGCGCTCGGATTTCTCGGAGTCCCGTTCATTACTCAGGTCACAAGCGACAAGGTACAGGTAGTTGTTGCGTCGCAGGACATATCGAAAGGCACGCTTCTTACCGAAAATATGTTCAGAATAATCGAAATGAGCCTCGGAGACCTTCCGTACAGCCGCACAGAGCTTTATTCCGCAATAAGCGGCAAGAATAATGAGTGTATTTTCAACGTGAACTCCGCCGGTTCGCATTATGCGGCTTCGGATATAAGCGCAAACGATTTTGTTTCCAGAAAAAAGGTCACGGGAGAGATCCCATACAAAGATAAAGAGCTTCGCGAGCTTGGCGATGATGAATATGCAGTGACCGTATCGGTCGGTTCGCTTGACGCGTCAGTAGGCGGAAAAATTCGCGCCGATGATGTGGTTACTGTTCTTATCGTATCGGGTAAGGGCGAGCAGGAGCGTGCGTCTATCCGAAATTCGCTGAAATATATGCAGATAATTTCTGTTTTGTCGCGTGACGGCGTGGAAATAACGGGTGAGTCGAGTGAGGCCGTTCCCGCTTTTGCTACTCTGAAATGCAATCTTCAGCAGGCGCGTGAACTTGCGCAACTGAACGCAACATATAAGCTGCATCTTGCGTTTGCGGCACATTCCAGCAGCGAAAAAGCGACGGAATTGCTTGAAACGCAGAAACAGTATTTTGAAAATTCGGCTCAGACCTCGGAGGGACAGCAATGAACGGTAGGATAGTATGCTTCTGGGGCAGCCCGGGAAGCGGAAAGACGATAACGGCGCTTGCCACAGCCGCTGCACTTGCGAGAAAAAAGAAAAATGTCATAGTTTTTTCGGGGGATAAACTTACTCCGTCACTCAAGGTCTATCTGCCGTCGGTAGATGTTACGGGAAAAAATTCGATAGGTCCGCTGCTCATGTCGAACAGATATGAGGACGGTGACCTTGCCAAATGCATGATATGCCACCCCGAAAGCGAATATATATGCTTTTGCGGAATGGCACCGGGAGACAATTACATAACGTATCAGACATTCAGCCGCGAGAGCGTTGTGCGCCTTGTGAATAAGTTTGCGGCGCTTGCGGATTATGTGCTTATTGACGGCGTAACAAATCCGATCGACGACACTATGACGCTTGCCATGCTCGAACTGGCTGACGCAGTCGTGCGCACCACTACCGCCGACGCGCGCGGGATAGTGTATTCCGAAGCGAACAAGATGATATATCGCGACCCGAAGTTCCGTTATGACGAGCATATAACCGTTCTCGGGAATGTACGCGAAATTTCGCCTTACACCGAAACTATGGCGATAATGGGGCAGTTCGACTTCATTATCGAATAATCCTACGAAGCCGAGGATAATATGATCGGCGGACGGCTTATCCGCGATCTCAAACGCTCCAAGGGTGTAAAATTTGAGCGGACTATAAGCAAACTTGTCGAAAGGATTGAACAAATTGAGCATTGACCTTGACAGCTACCTTTCATCAAAAGCCGGCAGTTCATCATACGCCGACATTCTCGCGGCAACTCAGGCGTTTATTTCGGGAACATATCAGGATATTCTTGCAAATGATCTGAATATGGACGACCGCCGCCTTATAAAGGATTACATACGTCAGTACCTTATCACAAAGGACATAAAGCTTACCGACGGAATGAGCGTATCCGAGCTTACTGAGAAGCTGTATATGGATATGGCGGAATTTTCGTTCATAACTTCATGGCTGAGAAACGCGGAGGAAATGCAGCTTGAGGAGATCAATATAAACGCGTGGAACGATATTGAAATTGTATCGGCGGGTCATAAAAGAAAGGCGGAGGAACGTTTTATATCGCCGCAGCACGCTATTGACGTCGTAAGACGAATGCTTCAGGCGAGCAATACGGTAATTGACGACGGACGGCCTACCGCGCTTGGTTCTCTGGCTAAAAATATTCGTATAACCGTTATAAAAACGCCTATTCTCGACGACGATGTCGGGGTCGCGGCATCGATACGAATTGTATCGGGCGTAAACTTCACGCGTGAAAACTTATCGTCGGGAACAGCCTCGGAAGAAATGCTTGATTTCTTGTCGTGCGTTGTGAAATACAATGTGAGTATATGCATGGCGGGCAGCACAGGCTCGGGAAAGACTTCTACGGCAAGCTGGCTCCTTTCAACAATACCCGATAACAAGAGAATCTATACCATTGAAGAGGGAAGCCGCGAATTTGATCTTATAAAAAATGACAGGAACGGCAACCCGATAAACAGCGTTATACATACCCTGACGAAAACTACCGTAGACCACAGCGGCGATATTACGCAGGAAGATCTGCTTGACCTTTCGCTGCGTTTTGACCCTGATGTTATCTGCGTAGGCGAAATGAGAAGCCGTGAGGCTTTCGCGGCGCAGGAGGCGGCGAGAACGGGACATACCGTTATCACTACTATTCATTCAAAATCGGCGGTCGGCGCATATATGAGAATGACGACGCTTGCAAAGCGCGCATATGAATTTTCGGACGAAACGCTTATGAAAATGATGATCGAGGCTTTTCCGATAATTGTCTATCAGCGTCAGCTTGAGGACGGAAGCAGGAAAATAACCGAGATAATCGAGGGCGAGGGATTTGAGAACGGGATGGTCAAGTACAGAACCCTGTACCGTTATGTTGTTGACGATAATATTTCCGAAAACGACAGTATTACGGTCAAAGGGCACTTTGAACACCCGAACCGCATAAGTGATGGGCTGCGTTCTGAGCTTTTACAAAACGGTGCGTCAAAGTCAATGGTTTCTGTATTCTGAGCAAAGGGGTTTGTTATGTATATTCTTATCGAAATAGTGTTCGTACTGCTGCTCGCAGCGGGAATATGGCTTATTTCGGGACTTTCCGCTGCGCAGGTTAAAGCGGATCTGAAAAGATATGCCCGAGCGTCGGCGATAAAGTATTCCGAAAGAAAAAGAAGCAGGCGGCTGAGCCTGAAAAAGCAGGTCGAAGCGCTTTCACAGGCGAAAAAAAGTAACTTTCTTGTTGCAAGTTTCAACGAAGCGCGTACTATTCTTACTGCGCAGCGCCGCGGAGAAAAAATGGGCGTTGTCTACGCGATAAGCGGTGTGTGCGGAGTTGTCGGCGTGATTGCCGCGCTTCTGGCGAATAATATCTATCTTGTTCCGCCTTTTGCAGTCGGATTTACGCTTATTCCCGTCTGGGTGATAAAAATGTCGCGCGCTTATGTCAGAAAAGCCATGACGGACGAGCTTGAGGTAGCGCTTTCCGGAATTACAACGTCATATATGCGCACTGACAGCATTGTCGCGGCAATAGAGGAAAATATCTCGCTTCTTAACAATCCGATAAAGCCTGTTTTTGTAAAATTCCTTAACGAATACAAGCTGGTAAACTCTAACGTTGTGATCGGACTGAAAAAGATGAAACAGTCGATAAATCACACGATTTTTACGGAATGGTGCGACGCGGTTATACAGTGTCAAAGCGACAGAAGCCTTAAAGTAACACTTTTTCCGATAATAAACAAATTCTCGGACATAAAGGCGGTCCAGGCGGAGCTGGATACGATAATGATGGCTCCGTTCAAGGAGTTCATCACACTTACGGCGGCGCTTCTGCTTACGATACCAATGCTTTACATACTCGGAAGAGAATGGTTCGATATCCTTGTCGGGACAGAGATCGGAAAGATCATTCTTTCGCTTACGAGCGTGGCGGTATTTGTGGGCATAAACAATGCCGTCAATCTTGTTGAACCTATAGAATATAAGCGGTGAAAAGGAGTACCCGATGGATATATTCAAAAAAATATCTGAACGTTCGGCAACATGGTCTGATTTTTGCATCGCTGGGATAGAACTGCTTATCATGATACTTGCTGCGGCGGGAATTTATTTTATCGTCACAGAATTTGTAATTTCGCCGAGCAGAAAAACCCGCAGGGCTATAACGGAAATAGGCAGGAAAAAACTGTCGACGGCAAATCAGCTTATTATGCCGATAGCGAACGTAATTGTAAAAGTAATACGACTTTCGCCGCAGAGAAAATCACTTCTGAGCAAAAAGCTATATTCTGCGGAAATCGAATATACGCCGGAATTTTATATTGCCAGAGCTGCCGCAACGTCCGTGCTTGTGATCTGTTTCGGAATAATTGCAAGCATAGTTACTCCGATAATGTTTTTTGTAAGCGTTGTTGCGGCGGTCGCGGGGTATTTTGCGGGAACGCAGGAAGCGGACAAGATAATCAAACAGAAGGGCGAAAGGATACAGGGAGAACTTGTTCTTTTCGCAAGCACGATCCAAATGCAGCTCGCTACCTCGCATGATATTATAAAAATATTTGAAAGTTATAGAAAGATCTGCGGCGACGCAATGCGGCACGAACTTGACGTAACGCTTGCGGACATGAAAACCGGAAGCTATGAAAAGGCGCTGAGAAATTTTGAAAGCCGCGTTCAGTCGCAGAATCTTTCTGAGATAATAAGAGGGCTTCTCGCCGTACTAAGAGGCGACGACCAGCGTTCTTATTTTGATATGTT
>USOZ01000014.1 GCA_900556525.1 uncultured Oscillospiraceae bacterium
TGGGAGAGGGCAGGGCAGGGAGAAAGCCGCGGCGCGGGAGCGCTTTGCGCAAACCGTTTTATTCCATAAAACCGCCGCCGTTTATCGCCGCCCTTTTGTACAATAATTCGTTTGCATTATTGCCGTAAATATGGTATACTAAAAAGTGATTGACAAACAGACGAAGAAAGGAACGAAAATATGATTACAGTATCGGACGTAAGCCTGCAGTTCGGAGGACAGACCCTCTTCAAAAATGTTGACCTTTTATTTACCGAGGGCAACTGCTACGGCGTTATCGGCGCAAACGGCGCGGGAAAATCGACATTCCTCAAAATCCTCAACGGCGAGCTTGAGCCGACAACGGGAACCGTAACTATCCCGAAAAATCTGCGTATGTCGGTGCTTCGTCAGGACCACTTTGCTTTCGACGAATATACCGTTCAGGAAACCGTTATCATGGGGAACAAGCGCCTTTACGACGTGATGAAAGAAAAGGACGCCCTTTATGAGAAAGAGGACTTCTCCGAGGAGGACGGAAACCGCGCAAGCGAGCTTGAGGGCGAATTTGCCGAACTCGGCGGCTGGGAAGCGGAAAGCGACGCAGCTAAGCTCGTTCAGGGACTCGGGCTTGACGAAAGCATTATGTACAGCAATATGAGCAGCCTTTCGGGTAACGAAAAGGTAAAGGTGCTTCTCGCGCAGGCTCTTTTTGGAAATCCCGATATAATCCTTATGGACGAGCCTACTAACCACCTCGATATTGACGCTATCGCGTGGCTCGAGGACTTCCTCGCGGAATATTTCGGAACAGTTATCGTTGTTTCCCACGACCGCCACTTCCTCAACAACGTCTGCACTCACACGGTCGATATCGACTACGGAAAAATCAAAATGTACGTCGGAAACTATGAGTTCTGGTATGAATCTTCACAGCTTATTCAGCGCATGATAAAGCAGCAGAACAAGAAAAATGAAGAAAAAATAAAGGAACTTCAGACGTTTATCCAGCGCTTCTCCGCTAATAAGTCCAAGTCCAAGCAGGCGACCTCCCGCCGCAAGCTGCTCGATAAGCTGACGGTCGAGGAAATGCCCGCGTCAAGCCGCCGCTATCCGTTTATCGGCTTCGATATGGAAAGAGAAGCGGGTAAGGATATTTTACAGGTCAGCGGGCTTTCAAAGACGGTTGACGGCGTGAAGGTTCTCGACGACGTTTCGTTCACCGTCGGAAAGGGCGATAAGATCGCGTTCCTCGGCGAAAGCGAAATTGCGATAACTACACTTTTTAAGATAATTATGGGCGAGCTCGAACCCGACGAGGGCAGCTATAAATGGGGAAGCACCATTACAACAAGCTACTTCCCGATCGACTCCGACCACTTCTTCGCGGGCTGCACAATGTCCATTCTTGACTGGATACGCCAGTATTCGACCGACGTTACCGAAACTTATCTGCGCGGATTTCTCGGAAGAATGCTGTTCTCGGGCGACGACATTTATAAGCCCGTAAACGTTCTTTCGGGCGGCGAAAAGGTGCGCTGTATGTTCTCAAGAATGATGCTGTTCCAGTCGAACGTGCTGGTTCTCGACCGCCCCACGAACCACCTCGACCTCGAAAGCATTACCGCCGTCAACAACGGTCTGCGCGACTTTAAGGGCAACGTTCTGTTTGCCTCGCACGACCACGAGATCGTTCAGACGGTCGCAAACCGCATTATCGAGATAAACGAACACGGCTGCTACGATAAAATCGGCACTTACGAGGAATATATCGACTGGCGCAAGGGTCAGAACCTCGGAACATTTACGTTATAATAAGCACAAAAATCCCCCGTCCTTGATGAAAGGGCGGGGGTTTGTTTTATATTCACATTCATCATTTCAGCTTATACTCAACAGGCTCGTAAACGTCCGTTCCGTCATGTCCGACGAGGATAAACGATATACTGTCGAGAAGTTTGCCGTTTTCGTCATACAGGAGCGACGCGCTGAAATTCGCGGTAAATCCGGATCTGAGATACCCCGACTTTTTATAAGCGTCAACAACTCCCTGACGGTTATTTCCGTATTTACACGCGATAATATTATCGCCCGCCTTGATATAAACGCCGCCGAGCGTGCTTTCGGCTTCCGAGTCAACAGCCCAGCCGACCAGCGAAACCTCCTCGGCATTTCTGTCTATCTTGATTTCGCCCTTCTGCGCGGGTTTTACATTATTATATTTATCAAGGAACATTCCGTGATAGCTTACTGTGTTCTGCTGCTCTTTCTGCGGGAGAGAGGATATGGTTTCTTCAGCATTATCGAAAATATCTCCGGAATTGAAGAAATTGCTTGAGCAGCCATAAACAATCACCGCGTCATAATCAAGCAGAAGTGCATTATTTAATGCCGAGCCGTCGTCTGTACGCGGATCAATTACGGTTACATTCTCCGAAACGAGCGACATAAACGACATTGTGCGCAGCATTATTGAGTCGGCGATTATCAGCAGCCTCGGACCAGAAACGCTATTGCTGATTTTGTAATACGCTTTCGGATATTGCAAGACGTCCGTTACCCAGTATGTGTATTCATTGCTGTCTTTTTTATTCTCATACCCATTTAGACAAACGTCGTCGTAAGTGCCGCTTTTCTTGGTTCCGTTATCGTACACATACAGACTCATTTCAGTCGGAAATTTCGGATGATATATCTCGAAGCTGTCTATTCCCGAAACAAATCTTCCGCTGCTGCGGCTGGTGTTTCCGATAAAAGGGTAGGCGTTTATGTTATAATTGTTTTTGTCAAAGACCTTTCCAAATTCGGGAATTTCGATTCCATAGCTATCCATAAGATGACGGGAGAGCAGCTCTGCGGTGTAAAATTCATACTCCGTGCGCAAATGGATATCCGTGTCGAAATATACGTTATCCTTTTCGGGCAGCTCCCCGTTAAGGTCGATTGTATCGATTCCCGCATTTTTCAGAGAATTAAAAATTTTCATCTGCTCGTCGTAAAAAGCGCCGTACCCGCTAACCTCGCGCTCGCCGTCGGTAAGCTCTCTTTCAGGGGTCTGAACATATATCAGCGGAATATCTCTTTTCTTCAGATATTCGCTAAGTTGCGACATCTCACCTATGAAACCGTCTGTATCAATCTGACTGTTCAGAAAAAAGTAGATAGTTTCGCCATGCGCGGTTTTGATAAAGTCAAAATTCCCCGCAATTTTCTTGTTAAAAAGCGTCATGCCCGCGCCATAAATGTCGGCAAATTTCAGTTTATATGAAAACTTGTCCTTTACGTCAGCTTCAACCCCATTTAAATCCTTTTGCAGTTCTTCAAGGCTGCCTTTCGACCCGAACGTTTTAAATGAATTTCCTATACCGTTTATAATATTTTTGCCGTTCGCTATGCCGAAAAAGCATATCGAAAGAATAAAGAACACACTGAGAATAACGCCTGTAATTTTCTGATATTTCATTGCGTACCTCCTCAGAAATTGAAATAAATGAACGCGTCATACGACGTAATCGTGATAAAGCTTATAGAAAGGACAAACACCGCCGCGATAATTACTGTTTCCGCCGTCGAATATACTACGCCGGAAACCTTTCCCGTACAGCGCTTCTTTATCCACGGAACGATCGGTGTGGATAAGATCATTCCCGCCGCAAGCAGTCCGAGATTTTCAAAGAACATATATAAAGCCGAGCTGTCGCAGAACGTTCCGTTAAGCCCGAACATTGCGCCTATATATGCCATTCCGCTTGACAGGTCGGGCGCGCGGAACACTACCCAACCAAGTATAACGCAGAGCAGCGTGAATATTCGGTAAAGTACCTGCTGCCATTTGTGTTTGAATTTTTTCGGAAACCCCGTAATTTTTTCAAAAACAAGTATCGCAAAATAAAACAGACCCCATATGACAAAGTTCCAGCTTGCGCCGTGCCATACGCCCGTAAGCAGCCATACCACAAACAAATTCAGTATAAGCCGCGATTTTGATTTCACTCTTGAGCCGCCCATAGGGAAATAAACATAGTCCCTGAACCATGTGCCGAGGGATATATGCCATCTTCTCCAGAATTCCGAAACCGAAGCGGAAATATACGGGTAATTGAAGTTCTCGTCGAAATGAAATCCGAACATTCGTCCAAGCCCTATAGCCATATCGGAATAGCCCGAAAAATCGAAGTAGATCTGAAGCGTGTATGTCAGTATGCCGACCCACGCCAGTAATGCTGTAAGCTGTGTGTAATCCGCACTGTTAAAGCAATAATCGGCGGTTATCGCCAAAGTATTTGAAAGAATAGCCTTTTTGCCCAGACCGATTATAAAGCGCTTTGTGCCGTAAACGAAGTCGGCAATGGTTTCCTTTCTGCTTCTAAGCTCGTTTGCGACCGTTTCATATCTTACGATAGGACCTGCTATAAGCTGCGGGAAAAGCGAAACATACAGCATCGTGTTGAGCGGATTTTTCTGAACCGTGCCGTTTCGGTAATAAATGTCAAAAACATACGAAAGAATCTGGAATGTGAAAAACGAAATTCCTATCGGAAGCGCAATATTCGTCTGCGGTATCACTTCCTCCGCTCCGAACAGGGAGAAAAGCGAGTTGACGTTTGAAATTGCAAAGTTCAGATACTTGAACACGAAAAACATCAGCAGGTCGAGTATGACCGTACCCGTAAGAACCGTTTTTGCCAGCCGCTTATAGTGCGCGGCATTTTCGGCGCTGCTTTCCGACTTTACAATAAACTTGTCTATAAGCAGCACCATAAAATGATTGATAAAGGTAACACCTATCATTATAAAAACAAACAGCGGCTCGCCCCACGCGTAGAAAAACAGCGAAGCCAGCAGCAAAAACACATTCTTGAACCGCCTGTCTATCAGATAATACCCTATGATCGTCAGGGGCAGAAAGAAAAATAAAAAAATCGTTGATGAAAATACCATTTACAGCGCTCCTTGATTTTCAGCGTTATTGATTCGCATATCGAATATGTCAGTCTTAAAAAAGCAATTTATCAGTTTATTATACAACTTTTTTATCATTTTGTCAATATTAAGCGTAAAATCAACCCCCAAAAAGACCACACAGCCTTTTCGGGGGTACGCAAATTTCACTTATACTCAGCGCCAATTAAAAAACGAATATAATCTTTGCATATATGGTTTACACAAAAATTTTTTCTATAGCTTCATTGGCGCTTACTAACTCAGCACTCTCCGATAATCCCAAACGTAAATTGCGCCCGAAATGACCGTAAGGATCGTGCATATATACATTAAAATGTCGCTTATAAGCGGAACAAACGGTATCTCCGCTCCGAAGTCCATGAACATATGAAGTCCGAGGATAATACATATCGCAGCCATTGTCGACGCGGTTTTGAGCTTTCCCCAGATATTCGCGGCTATCACGATCTTCTCCTTGCTTCCCGCCGCGACCAGCCGCAGCCCCGAAACAAGAAATTCCCTCGCAATTATGAGCCAGACGAGCCACGCCGCCGTGTATCCCAGCTCGACCATACATATAAGCGCTGCCGCAACAAGTATTTTATCGGCGAGCGGGTCGAGGAATTTCCCAAAATCGGTCACCATGTTGTACTTACGCGCAATTTTCCCGTCGAGCATATCCGTTATGCTTGCCGCCGCGAAAAGTATCAGCGCGATGAGGTGCTGCGAAAACGCAAGCGCCGCAACAAAAAACGGTACTATGACCACGCGCAGCATGGTCAGCTTATTCGCCAGATTCATACGCTCACCCTTTCTCATTCAACCTCGCCGATAAGATTGTTTTCAAGGCAGTCGGTTATTTTCAGCTTAACGAACTGCCCCATAAACAGCTTTTTCTTACTCGTGAAGTACATCATTCCGTCAATTTCGGGAGCGTAAGACGCGTCGCGTCCGAAGTACATTTCCGAATAGCGGTCATAGCCCTCGACGACCGCCTCGGTCTCCGTACCTATTCTCGCGGCGCAGTAATCGCCGACGCGTATTTCCTGTTGTTCCATTATTATATCGGCGCGGTGGACTTTTTCCGCCTCGGCAATCTGATTCGGGAAATCCGCCGCAGGCGTTCCCTCCTCCTGAGAATATGCAAAGCAGCCGAGCCGCTCAAAACGTATCTCATGCGCAAATTCCGCAAGCTCGGTGAACTGTTCCTCGGTTTCGCCGGGGAAACCCGTAATGAACGTCGTGCGAAGCGTAAGCCCCGGAATTTTCTCGCGCAGCTTTTTTATAAGCGCGGTAAGGCTCGCGCGGTCGCCCGTGCGGTTCATGTCATGCAGAATTTCCGCGTTGCAGTGCTGAAGCGGAAGATCTATATACTTGCAGACTTTTTCCTGCTTTGCGATAACGTCGATAAGCTCGTCTGTCATGCGTTCGGGGTAGCAGTAGAGCAGTCTTATCCACTTTACGTCAAGCTCGCAGAGCTTATTCACAAGCTCGGGGAGCATAAGTTTTCCGTAAAGATCCTCGCCGTAGCGGGTCGTGTCCTGAGCAATAAGGATAAGTTCCTTTACGCCGCTTTTTACAAGTCCCTCAGCCTCGGCGATTATATTTTCCATCGTGCGCGAACGGAAACGCCCGCGTATCTGCGGAATTGCGCAGTATGTACAGCAGTTGTCGCAGCCGTCCGCGATTCTCAGGTATGCGTAGTGCGGCAGGGTAGAGAGCATACGGTCGCCCTCCATAGTGTGTTCCTCGGCTTTTCCGAAATTGATTATGCGTTCGCCGCTCATAACGCGGTTCACCGCTTCAACAATGTCCTGATTTCTGCCTATTCCGAGAACCGCGTCGATTTCGGGGAACTCCTCGTCCATTTGCTGCTGATAACGCTGGGCAAGGCAGCCCGTGACGATGATTTTCTTGTTTATTCCGTCGTTTTTGCGGTTTATCGCTTCGCAGATCTCCTCGATAGCTTCTTCCTTTGCGCTCTGGATAAAGCCGCAGGTGTTTATGATAACAACATCGGCAAGTCCCGCCTCGGGAACGAGCTTAAAGCCCGCTTTATCGAGCTTCGCAAGCATAAGCTCCGCGTCGCACTGGTTTTTGGGGCAGCCGAGTGAAACTACCCCGACTTTTATCGGTTCAGACATATCAAAACTTTTCCTTTCGGTATTATGGAATCACTTATTCCTCCCATTCGGGGGAGTCAAAATCCTCTTCCGCGTTTTCGCGTACAATTTCTATCGCGCTTTTTACCTCGCCGTAGCTGAACCCACGGCGCGCGAGTGCGGCAACGACTTTCTGAAGCTCTTTCCGACCCTCGAGCCCCTCGCCGAAGAGCCTGTCGCTGTATTTCTGCTCGATAAGCTGCACAAGCCCCTCGAGCCGCGTTTCCTCGGGGTATTCCGCAAGAACAGCCTCCGCCGTTTCGCGGTCTATCCCTTTTTGGAACATCATATACTGCGCGCGGCGAACACCGTATTTCTTTACCTCTATGTAGTGCCGCGCGAGCCGCTTCGCATAGCGCTCCTCGTCGAGATAACCGTATTCCTCGACAAATTCGAGAACTTTTTCACAGGTTTCCTCGCTGTAATTGTTCATCAGCTTCTTGTGAAGCTCCTTACGGCTGTAATCGCGCCCGCCAAGGAGATACAGCGCCCGCCGCTTTGCAATGTCAAGCTCCGTCATTCGCCCATTTCATCAAGTGAAAATTCCTCAAAATCGTCGTCCGCGTCAACAACAACGCTCTTTTTCGATTTTGACTTTTTGGGAGCAGCCTTCGGCGCTTCGCTTTCGTCGGGAGCTTCCGCTTTGGTCTGAGCCGCGCTTTCGGCGGTATTTTCGCCCGCTTCCGACGGATTTTCGTCGTCATCGCCCGAATATGCGAGCTTCTGCGCGTTCTCCATTATCTTTTCTTCAAGCTCTTTCTGAATATCGGGATTTTCGGCAATGAACTTCTTCGCATTCTCTCTGCCCTGTCCGATACGCATATCGTTATAGCTGAACCAAGCGCCCGACTTCTTCACAAGCCCAAGTTCAACCGAATAGTCGAGAATTTCGCCGAGCTTTGAAATTCCGTGGCCAAAAATCATGTCAAATTCGCAGGTTTTGAACGGAGGCGCGACCTTGTTTTTGATTACCTTACACTTTGTACGGTTTCCGATATTGTCGGAGCCTTCTTTTATAGCCTCGCCCTTGCGGACTTCGATCCGCACGGAAGCGTAGAATTTAAGCGCACGGCCGCCGGGAGTTGTTTCGGGATTTCCGTATACAACGCCTATTTTTTCGCGTATCTGGTTAATGAATATCGCAACGGTGTTCGACTTCGATATTACCGCCGTGAGCTTTTTCATTGCCGCCGACATAAGGCGCGCCTGAACTCCGACGAAGCTGTCCCCCATATCGCCGTCGATCTCAGCCTTTGTTACCATTGCCGCTACCGAGTCGAGTACGATTATGTCGATAGCGCCCGAGCGCACGAGCGCTTCCATAATATCGAGCGCCTGTTCGCCCGTGTCGGGCTGTGAAACGATAAGCTGGTCAATATCTACACCGAGAGCCTTTGCGTAAACGGGGTCGAGCGCGTGTTCAACGTCCACGAACGCCGCAATTCCGCCGCGCTTCTGCGCTTCCGCAATAGCATGGAGCGTAACCGTCGTTTTACCGCCCGATTCAGGTCCGAAAATTTCAATAATTCTGCCCTTGGGGAGTCCGCCGATACCGAGCGCCATGTCAAGACCTATTGAACCCGTCGGGATAGACTCGACGTTAAGCGCCGCCTTTTCGCCCATTCGCATTACCGAGCCTGCACCGAACTGCTTTTCAATATGTGCAAGCGCGGCGTCGAGAGCTTTTTTCTTTTCTTCCGCCGTCGTCGGCTTTTCAAGCGTTTTTTTCGGTGCGTTATTATTACTTTTAGCCATTTAATATAAATTCCTTTCTTTATTTGGGTATATTTATTTTCACAGTGCTATTGTATCACATCTTATGTCCGATTTTTTTTACATTACCGCTTTCGAGAAGCTGTTCGATCTTATCCGCGTATGCGAGCGCGCGGGCGTAGTCAAGCACGCCGATAACCTCGCCTATGTAATAAACGCATCGTTCTATCTCCTCGTCGCAGCCGAATTTTATCAGCTCGTCGGCGAGCCTTGCCGATTCGTTGAAATCCTCGGCGGAAAGCGCCGCGCGAAGCTGCCCAAGCAGCCGCCTGAACCGCGTGGGCGCGTCCTCGCCCGTATCCTTACCGACAGCTCTTTCAAACTGCTCCGAAAAAACTCGCAGCTTCTTCGCGAAAAGAATATGCTTATCTTCGAGCGCGCTTCGGTCGCCGAGCTTCGCTTCTTGCTCAATAAGACCCGCAAGCTCAGCCATATCCGTCATGCCGAGGCTTCGCAAAGTCCCTTTAAGCCCGTGGACATAGACCGCGTAATCGGAAAGACTTCCCGAAGCGAATACATTTTCGAGCTTATAGACAGTTTCGGGCGCAGCCAGCGCGCAAAGCACGGATTCGAGCGTTTCTTCTCCGCCGCAGCCCTCATCCGCCGTTCCCGCGTCCAGACCGTCGATAGCCGAAAGGCTTTCAAGAAAAGGCGAAAACGGCTCGTTATGCTCTTTTTCACGCGCAGCAGACGGGACAGGAAGCTGTTTTTCTTCCGGAATATAGCGCCTCAAAACCTCGTCGAGCTTCATTTTTTCAATAGGCTTTGTAAGAAAGCCGTTCATACCCGCCTCGCGGCAGCGGAAGTCCTCAGAACCGACAAGAACCGCCGTAAGCGCGATTATCGGCACTTTTTTGTATTTTTCGCCGTCGAGATTTCGGATAACGGCGGTCGCCTTCAAGCCGTCAAGCTCGGGCACCAGCGCCACCGGTGCTACCTGAGGCTTAACGGCAAAGATTACCAGATCAGCATCCTTTACCGCCTCTTTATTATCCGTAGTAACATTTACGCCAAAGGCTTCATGCAGACTGCGCGCATGTGCCTCAGTCGGCTCGCCTACGGTAATCATCTCCGGCGCAATCAGGCCGCCGCCGATAATTCCCTTGATAATAGCCTTGGCCATAGCGCCGCCGCCGATAAATGCAATTTTCTTTACTGCTATTTGTCCCATGGATTATTTCCCCTCTCGTCAAGCTCGTGCTCTTCGCCCGCATCTATATCTACGTTTTTCGGGGCGCAGATAACAATATTGCGTCCCAGCTTTTTCATGCTGCCGCCGATAGCATAAACAGTACCGCTGATAAAGTCGGTCATACGCTTGGCAACAACATTATCTGTCTTATCATAATTAACAACTACAGCCTGATTATCGCGCAGATAATCGGCAATCTTAGGAGAATCATTGAAATCTACAGGCTCCAGCAGTACAACTGTCATCAGCTTGTCGGCAATAGGCAGGTTAATGGTTTTGCTGCCCATTTTTTCATCTTTAACCGGCTCCGGCTTTGCTGCCGAACTCTTAAAGTTCAAAATGGATTTGCGTTCACGCTTAGGCTCCTCTGCCGGTGCTGCAGCAGCAGGCTCCTTGCTGCCGAAGAAGCGCTTCTTGGGTTTCGCCGGCTCCTGCTCGGTCTTGGCAGGCTTTTGCTCCACTTCTTCTTCGATGATTTCTTCCTCGTCATAAAGACTTAATGCATTCATGATTTTATCAATAATATTCATCACGTCACCAACCTTATCTATGTCTTAAAATTTCAGGCTATAATCACGCTGGCCGAACAAGGCTGTGCCTACACGCACAATATTGGCGCCTTCTTCTATCGCAACTGTATAATCATTGCTCATACCCATAGACAGAATATCTGCCTGCGGATACTGCTGCTTTAAACGGGCAAATGCACGGTAGCCTGCTGCAAATACAGGTCTTGTCTGCTCGATATCTTCGCATTTCTGGGCAATAACCATCAGCCCGCGCAGACGCACATGCTTGTATTCGGGCAGCTTCGGCAGCAGCGCCAAATAATCCTCTTTATCTAAGCCGGACTTCTGCTCCTCATGGGCAATGTTCAGCTGCAAAAGAATATCCTGCACCTTACCGATGCGTTCCGCCTCCTTATCAATCGCAGCCAGCAAATGCTCACTGTCAACCGATTCGATAAGGTCAAACAAAGCAACAGCCTGGCGCGCCTTATTCGTCTGCAGATGACCGATAAGATGCCAGTAGCCGTGTTTGCCTAAGGCCTCCTGCTTATGCTTGGCCTCCTGCACGCGGTTTTCGCCTACGTTGGCAATGCCCAAGGCTTCGATATCTGTAATAATTTCCGGCGGATGGTTTTTCGTCACCGCCACCAGCGTTACCTTATCTCCTGTGAGCAGGTCTTTATTTTTACGCTTGTCCAAAGCAGACGCTATCTGCTCCTGAACCTGCTTTAAATTATCAGCTAACAATGTATTTGCCCCCCAATTCTCAGCAAAATGATTTGTGGCAAAGATTCTGCTTTTTATTATGCTTTAAAAGCTCTTTATCCTTATATTTTAGCATACGTGTAAACCATTGTCACGAATAAAAAACAAAGAGCTGCCACACAAAAGTGCAGCAGCTCTCAATAAATTTATCTTCGTTATGATAGCTATTAGTATAACAGCTTGTTGGCAATAACCAGACGTTGGATTTGGTTGGTGCCTTCGTAGATTTGCATGATTTTAGCGTCACGCATCATCTTCTCTACAGGGTATTCTTTGGTGTAGCCGTAGCCGCCCATTACCTGAACAGCGTCGGTGGTTACCTGCATAGCAGTATCAGCAGCATAGCATTTAGCCATAGCAGCCTCTTTGGAGAATTCCATGCCCTGGTCACGCATCCAGCAAGCCTTTTGAACCATGAGGCGAGCGGTTTCAACCTTCATAGCCATGTCAGCCAACATGCCTTGAACCATTTGGAAGGAAGCAATCGGCTGACCGAATTGACGGCGCTCCTTAGCATATTTAACAGCGCAGTCCAGAGCAGCCTGAGCGATACCTACGGAAACAGCGCCAACGAACGGACGAGCGCTGTCTAAGGTGTTCATAGCAATACGGAAGCCTTCGCCTTCGCGGCCTACGCGATAGGATTCGGGGATAACAACGTCTTGCAGAACCAGCTCGGTAGTATTGGAAGGACGGATGCCCATTTTGTTTTCTTTTTTGCCAACGGAGAAGCCCGGGGTGTCTTTCGGAACGATGAAAGCAGTCAAACCACGGATACCGCCGGTTTTACGGGTGTTAGCGAATACCAGGAAGATTTCTGCCAGACCGCCGTTGGTGATGAACATTTTGGTACCGTTCAGAGTATAGGTACCCTCTTCCTTGTTGTGTACAGCACGGGTAGAAACACCGCCTGCATCACTGCCTGCACCGGGCTCGGTCAGAGCGAAAGCAGCCAGACCGCCGTTGTTCAGGATATCGCAATACATTTTCTTTTGTTCGTCGGTGCCTGCCAGCAGAACAGGTACAGTTGCCAGGCTGTTGGCAGCCAGAGAGGTTGCAACACCTGCGCAGCCTTTGCCCAGCTCTTCATAAATGGTAGCAACAGAAATGCTGTCCAGGCCGGGGCCATCTAATTCTTCCGGAACAATAACGTTCAGCAAGCCCATTTCGTTAGCCTTGTCAATCAGGCCGTCACGCATATGGTTTTCTGCATCCATTTCAGCAGCATAAGGAGTAATTTCTTTTTCAACAAACTCCCTTACCATTTCCTGTAATTCTAATTGTTCCTCGTTTAATGCAAAATCCATCATATCCTCCTTGATATCAAGCGGTCTTCCGCGTCATTTCCCTTCCAAATCAACTCAGGTAAGCTCACCATTTGGCGGGTATCTCTTTAAATCTGTCGACGACAAACATCGTTGTTAAAATCGTCCCAATTAAATGCTCTTTGCTGTCAGTCATTTCAGCCTCAATAACCATCGTAGAATGTCCGGAATGCTTAATATGGCTTCGTACCGTTAAGGTAGTCGGCTCATGGACACCTTTGATAAAATTCATGCTGAAATTAAGAGTTGCCACTACAGCGCCCACGCTTGCACCGGTAACACCCAGAACGGAGTCTGCCAAGGCCAACATCACTCCGCCGTGACATATGTCACGATGATTAAAATGCTTTGCCGGATCAACGTCAATGCTGACTTCAGCACTGCCACACTTTATCTCACCAATATGCACACCGAATTGAGTCATAAAATTATTATCCGTGTACATCTGGCGAATATAGGCAGGAACATCCTTGACCTGCTCCACAGCTATCATCGCCTTTCTTCGGACAGCAGAAAATATTACTGTCAATATATCTTTGATATTTTACCACAAAACAGCGCTTAACTCAACAGTTTCATGCAAAAAAATAAGCTGAAAGGAAAGTTTTAGGGATAATTTTTTCAATAGTCGCACTTTGGTCTAAGCACGAAACAAAATGGCTGCCGCACTTTGAGTACAGCAGCCATGCAAGAAGCATTTAAATTAATCGATAATATTTTGCTTGTAATCGTGATACAGAGTCTTGAGCTCTTCCATAGTTGCTCCCATCTCAACCTTGAGCTTGGAAACAGTATCATAGTCGCCTTCGGCAACAGCTCTGCGGATAGCAGTGAAGATGCTCTTCTCTTCGAAGGAATCCTTGGCCAGCTTAGCACGCAGGTTCTGAATTTTACGCCACATTGCCAAGTCGCAGTCGGTGCAGGTTTCCTGATTGTGCAAGCGCTTCATATCAATAACAGCCTGATAGTTTTCCGGAATCAGACGAGTCAAAAGCTCGGTTTTCCAGCGAATCAGCGCACCCTGCATGAAGGAGTCGATGTATTCCTTCTTCAGGATATTGCCTTGGGTGAGCACGGCAACCTTTTCCGGATATTTTTCGAAGGCGCAGAGATTTTCCCAAACGGTAGCAGGCGGTTCACCGAACAGCTTGCTGCGTTCTTCCGCAGTGAAATCTTCAAACACGTCTTCCTCAGTGCGGTATTGACGGTCGGTATCCAGATAGAAGCCCTCTTCGCCGGCCTTCTTGGAAATTTCTTTTTCCAGAGCCTTCAGGTCCTTGCCGGATTCTACGCAAGCCTTGATGCCGTCGAGGCAGGACAGGTAGAAGGCAGCAATGGCGATGTAGGTATTGGTGTACGGGTTCGGAGAACGCATTTCAATACGGGTAGCCTTATCGTTGTCCAGATCACGGATCAGGCCTGCAAGAATGGTTCTGTTACGGGACGGGTTATCCGGGCTCAGACCGAGGCTGGTAACGATGCAGACAGGAGCCTCGAAGCCGGGTTTCAGACGGTTCAGAGAGTCAATGGTGCAGGAGATAAACGGATTGGTTACCTCGTAGTTTTTCAAAAGTCCCATGAGAGCGCCGTAGCCGACAGCGGACAGGAAGTCCTTGTGCATATCCTTCGGCGAGAACAGGTTGACAATCTTGCCGTTTTTCATTTTTGCGGCAATGCCTACATGTGTATGCTCACCGCTGCCTGCAACACCGGGAATCGGTTTAGCCTGGAAGGAAACCTCCAAGCCGTTCATGCGGAAAACCTCTTTAACGATGATACGTGCCAAAAGCTCGTTATCAGCAGTCTGAACGCCGCTGCTGAACTTCCAGTCAACCTCCAGCTGCTCCATAACGTGAGTCATATGACCTGCACCGTCAATCTGACCTTTAACGCCGCCACATTCCTTATGGCCCATTTCCGGCTCCAGACCGTACAGCTCCAGAGTCTGGATGGTCTGTTCCAACGCAGTACGCACGTTGCCGCGGGTACGCTGCCAATATTGCTCCTGCATTACCTGAGAAGAGCTCAGAGCCTCCAGCGGTGCGTCCTCACGCGGAGTTTTTACCCAAAATTCCAGCTCGGTAGCACTGGTGAAGAGCAGCTTTTCAATCTCGGCAGGATTTACATGCTCCAAGCCGGCAATTACCGGATGCTTAGCAAACAAATCCATGATTTCTTTTTCTACATAAGCCAGAGTATCATTCAAAATAGAACGGGAATCAACATGATTGCCGTTGTGAATCAGATAGCAGGGAATGCGCAGAGTACCGATCATACGACCGCTTTCTGCGTCAAAATGCTCATAGTTATAATCAACAAACCAGTTAACGGTTTTATCAACCTTCATATCAACGCGGGCATCGTTCAGAGTAGCGATACCGGTCAGCACAACGGAGGAACCGTCAGTCTGTGCTGCGCTGCCTGCCAAAAAGCCATCGATATCCTCAAGGAAAATCTTCATCGGGATTTTTTCGTCGGTATCATTACCGGCAAAATCCACACCCATCAGAGATACGAACTGAATCTCCGGATGCAGAGTCAGAAGCTCACGCAGAGTGCTTTCGTTTTGTTCTTCGGGTTTAATTACGTACAGTAAATCTTTGTTGTTCATGATCAGTGCAGCCATAAGGCTGCCTCCTTTCTCAATACTCCCTAATTATCATGCTGCAGAAAAATGCTCCCTACATATTTTCCGCAAGATAAACGAAAAAGGACCTTTTTAAGCATGGACACACTACTTCCTTACTCAAAAAAGTCCTCGTTGACTGTCTTATTATTATAGCAGATATTAAGTGCTTTTGTCCAGCTTTAATTTCTGAGGATAAGATATCATGCAAGCAGGCGGACAAGTATTTCCTCCAGCTTTTCGTAGCCGCGTCCTCCCTGACGCAGCTTGATATTCATATCCGATAGTCCCAGCAATGCTTCCGTCAGACGCTTTTCGTCAAAGCGCCTGCTGTCGCGCTCCAAAAATCTGTAGGCATATGGGCTGCGCATCCCCAGCTCCTCCATAATGCCCTTTTGGTCGTAGCCTCTGCGCTTCAGCTCCAGATAGCGCAGCACCTGACGTAGCTTAAATGCGACAGTTGCGCTGAGCGGCAGGATATAGGTTCCGTGCTTACGTTCGCTCGCCAGCAGCTCCAGACACTGCTTCAGCTTGCCTGCCATAATATAATTGGTTAGCGCAAAAGATGATGCGTTGGGCAGCAGTGCAAAAACATTCAGCACATCATCTTCCGTCCACTCTCTGCGTCCTGCGGCATAAATTGCCAGCTTGCCGATTTCCTGCTGCAGCAAATCCAGCGGAATTTCTTCCTTTACCGGCTCAATATATTCGCTGATGGCAGCCAGCGCATCTCTGGTAAAATGCGCGCCGTATGCTGCTGCCTGCGCATACAGCCAGTCATCAAGCTCTCTTTCCTTAATACGCTCACACGGACAAATCAGCGCACTTGCTTTGAGCTGCTTATATAGCTTGGTCCGCTTATCCATTTTTTTGCTGCTGATAACCAGCAGACAGTAATCAGGCACGTCGCTGACTATCGCCGCCAGCTGCTCCATTTTCTTGGAATCGGTATCCTCCTGCGCATCCGCAGCACTGTTTGCTTTGGCAGGCTTTGCTGCCCACAGCTTTTCGTCCTTCAGGAAAATCAGCGATTTGCCGCAGAAGAAGGGATAGCTGTTGACGGCCGCCTGCAGGCCGGACAAATTGGTGTCCTTGTCAAAAACCGTTATTTCGCGGTCAGCCTCCGACGTATCACCAAAAACATATTCCGGCAGCGCGGCAATAATGCTGTTGCGGTAGTAATCCTCCTCGCCGCACAAAAGCAGTACCTGCGCCTGCGGCAGCGGCTTATGCTGTTGTAATAGTGAAATCAGGTTTTCCGGTTTAATATCCATCTGTATTCCCTCTTATTATTTTTCTAACGGTACAATAGCTAAGGTCTTGCCTAAAGGTGCAAGTATTTTTAAGATTGTACTGATTTTAGGAATAGAGGTACCGTTTTCCATTCTCGCAATTACAGGCTGCTTTACTCCGCTCAAAAGCTCCAATTGCTTTTGGGTTATTCCCTTATCCTGACGTGCCTTGATAAGTTCACCAATTAAGGCAACTCGCAAATCACTTGCAGAAATTTCT
>USOZ01000015.1 GCA_900556525.1 uncultured Oscillospiraceae bacterium
ATAAGGAACAGACCCATAGGAGTTGCGATATAAGGGAGCGTTATCGCGAGGTATGTGTCGATAAGACCGATTTTCGCCATAACCATGTACTGCATGATAAAGAGAACCGTACTGGTAAAGAGGAGGGCGATTTCGATTATCTTGTTGAGCACCTTTTTTCCGGGGAAATTTACCTTCGAGAGGGCATATGCCGCGGACGACGCGAAGATAAGCTGTGTAACGGTTACGACAACCGCAACGAAAATGGAGTTAAATATGTAACGCGAGAAAGGAACCCACATATTCGACGCCGTATTCATAAGGTCTACGAAGTTCTGGTTCGTAGGCGCCATAGCGTAAAGCTTAGGCGGGAAGAGGAACAGTTCCTCCGGGGGCTTGATGGACTGAATAACTGAAAGATAGATCGGGAAAAGCATAAACAGTCCGAGTAAAGTTAAGAGTATAAATATGGCAATATCTCCGCCGAGGCTTCCGCCATATTTTTTTCTGGATTTTTTAATCCTCATGACTACCGTCCTTTCAGAATAATTTATTTTTTTCGTTTAGTCGAGATATTTTCCGAGTATCTTCTTGATACCCCAGTTTGCAAAGAGCATTACCGCAAACAGTACGAAGCATATTGCCGCGGAATATCCCATTTCATATCTGATAGAACCGTAATCGTATGCGTGGGTCATTATCGTATGACCTGCGTAGTCGGTAGTCGGGAAAGCGGTCAGGAATCGACCGATATCGCCGGCTGTAAACGAGCTTGTTATCTGCATAACCGCTGCGAATAAGAGCTGCGGACCCATTGCGGGGATAGTTACGTAGATAAGCTCCTGCGCTCTGTTCTTGATACCCTCGATAGCGCCCGCTTCATAACGGTCGCGCGGGATACCCTGAAGACCTGCGCGTATTGCAAGGAAGCCTGCGCCAAGCGCCATCCAGAGCTGAACCACGATAAGAACGCCCATAATGTAGTTCGCGTCGGTGAGCCACTGTATCGCTCCGTTCGTGATACCGAGGTTGATAAGGTATGCGTTCGCAATACCGTAGGTATCGCCGGAGAAGATAAGCTGCCATGTCGAGTAAATATTACCCGCAAGCGTAGGCGCATAGAAAACGAATGTGAAGAAGGTCTTTAACGGACCGGGAAGCTCGTTGATGAGCCAAGCAAGGATAAAGCAAAGGAAGTAGCTGAGCGGTCCGGTTACGACTGCGAATACAAGCGTATTTTCGATTGCCTTTAAGAATACCTCATCCTCGAGGAACAGCGAGTAGAAGTTTGAAAGTCCTACCCACTGAGGGAACTGCGCCATATTGAAGTTCGTAAAGCCCATAGGCAGCGAAATCAATACGGGAATTACCGTAAAGATGAGAAACAGGATAAAGAACGGAGCGATAAGCCCGTAGACTCCTATATTTCTCCTCATCTGCATCAAAGTATACCGGAACTTATTGTCCTCAATATACATTGTCTGTTCTTTTTTAGCCAAAACTCGATTCCTCCTCTTTGTAAGTTCCGCGTTTACTTGCCGAATGTTGCAAGATCGGCATTCTTTCTTTCGATTTCGGAGTTGATGTCTCTGTTATAGGAAGAAAGAGCATATCTCGGATTCCATGTGTCGTTTACGACTGCACGGAACGCGTTCTTGACATGGCGTGTAGTTGCATAGGAAGCGGGGATTATCGGAATTTCCACGGTCTGATTCATCTGAGTCGAAATCTTGGTGTATTCCGCTGTGGACCACGGGAGCTGTGCAAGTGCGTTTACGTTTGCCGTGTCGAAACGTCCCATCTGACCCATCTGTCCTTCAATGGTACGTCCGTACTGAACCATAACTTCGTCGGAAGTGAACCACTTTATAAAGGACCATGCCGCGTTAATGTCGGGGCACTTATTAAAGATAACCGCGCCCGCGCTGCCTGAGTTAGCCGCGTGTGAAATTTCGCCCGTCTTGTTGCCGTTTTCGTCGGTAACAGGCGTTCCGGGAACTAAGGTGAAGTCCCATAAGCCCTTGATTTCAGGAGCGGAAACCGTAAGCTGGTTAAAGAATGTGTAGTTCTGGATAATTATAGGCATTTCGCCTGTTCTGAAACGTGAGAAAGCATCGTAAGTCTGTTCAAAGTCGTAAATCGTGTAGAAATCTGTCCACTGCTTGAACGCGTCAACAACGGTTTTCTTGTCATACGTTGTCTTTGTGAGGTCGTCGTTATACATATTGTTGCCGGTCTGTAAAACGAGCATTGAGAACGTATCGCCCGATTCAAATACCGAGCTGGAGAGGTTCGACGTCGGTGAAAGAAGTCCGACTGTCAGGTAAGAACGCTGTAAAACAGGGATAATGTCGATAAGTTCATCCCAAGTCTGCGGAATTTTTGAAACATTGAGTTCTTCAAGAATATCCGTGCGGTAGAACATCATCGGGAACGACTGCGAAACGGGCAGACCGTAAACGCCGTCGCGGTATGTGTAAAGAGTCATGATATTATCGGTAAATCTGCTCTTTACGATTTCTTCATAGTCGTTGAATGTCGAAATATCAACAAGCAGGTCACGCGCCGCACACTGTATCGGGAAGTCGCCGCCGAGGAACAGCGCAACATCGGGTCCCTTTCCTGCGAGGGTCGCTTCAAGGATACCGCCCTGTACGAGGTTGATTGAAATGTTGACGCCCTGATTGTTCTGGTTAAAGTCGTTATCTACGAGATCCTTTACAACGGTCGCCTGGTCACGTCCGAGCGAGACCCAAACGTTGATGGACTTTTCGGAAGAGTCCGAAAGCATCGTGTAATCCTCAAAGAACGAGCCGATAAACGACTGGAAGCCGAATGCAAATTCTTCAAAGAAGTTTCCGTTCGGTGCGGAAGGCTTTTCGTTCTTCGTGTAGATCTCAATGTAGTCAAGCTCAAGGGGCTGATCGCGGTAGTCTCTCATCCAAGCGGATACGGACGCAATGTAATCCTTGAGAGTGCTTACCATTGTCGGGATATCGTCGCGCTTATCGCAGCAGCGCTGTAAGATAACTGCAAGCGACTGAAGCGAAGAAGCTTCAGAACCCTGACCGAGCTTTTCAATGTTAGCCTTTTCAGCGTAGAGAGTTTCGATAGCGCTTTCAAAATTCGGGATAAGTTCCGGAATCTGAATATCAACCATGTAGTCGTTGTATTCGTCGGGGTCCGGACCTGTTATCATAAGGATTCGTCTGTAGTAGTAGTTAAGCGTATAAACGAGGTCGTCAAGTCTGCGCATGATCTCGCCGATGTCGCCGGGAACAGCTTCCATTGTAATGGTATGTTCGCCCGCTTCAAGGTAAAGATACATATCTTCGCCGTTGTCGTCCTTGAGCGTCTGGGTATACCAGTTTGCGTCGTAGGGGAAGCCTACGCAGTTCATTGTCTTATTCGGAACAACTCCGTCGATATAAATACGGCGGTTGGAATAAAATCCGCGCATTGTGTTCTGTCTTGCCTTGAAAGCGAAGCGATAATAGCCGTCGTTAGGAACGGTAAAATTCCATGTGATAGCCTGCGTCGATTTCTTCCAAGTCGCGCTGCCTATTGTGTTATAGCGCTGCTTTGTCGGGTGCGACGGACTTGTTTTGCTCGAAGTTCTGTCGTATGTTGCATAAAGTGTAGAGGAATTTTTATACAGAGGCGACTCCGCCTGAATGAGAATTGTCTTTGTTCCGATAGAATTCTCATTTGTGAGAGCGGGCGTTTCTATATTCGAGGGCTTTTCATAATCGGGAAGCTCCTCATAATTTTTAAAGGTAATTGTTTTAAGGGCAATATTGGTACGGATACCCTCAAGGGTAAGGGTATGAGATCCCTTTTCAAGATAGAATATGTAAGGATCGTTAAAAAGACCTTCCTTATCCTTTATGGGATAAGTTACCCACATATCCTTTTCGACCTGAGTAGGTTTAAGGTCGTTATCGCGGCTATCCTTACGGATCGCGGTAGCGTCTACCCAATAACGGTCGAGAGTAATATCCTTACATGCCGTAAAAGGATAATCCCCGTCGATCTTTATTCCTATATCAACGGTCGTGCTCTTTCCCGAAATCGTGTAATACAGCATTTCCATGTTGTAAATACCGGTTTCTTCAACTTCAAAACTGAAGTTTAACTGTCCCTGGTTATTTGTCCAGACGAAGCAGCCGTTTTCTCCCTCATAAACTTCCTCAACGGAATATTCGGGATAACCGCCCTCCGCGTCCTCGGAAACCTCAGCGTTTTTCGCTTCAATAACGATTTCCTTGTTGGGGGCTTTTTCTCCGCTGTACTTTGTATAATACGCGCTGTATGTATTATCGCGGTTTCCCGTGCTCATGATATTGGTGATCGTAGAGATCTCCTCTTCTTCGCCGGAATTTTCCGCAGTCTGAACCTGTTCCGTTTCAACCGCTGTTTCTTCCTCTGCAAAAACAACAGGCTGTGCGGTAACCAGGATTGCCGCTGCAAGCGCCGCAGCGAGCATTTGTTTTTTCTTGTTGCCCAAAATTAGCTCCACCTTTCTCTTTGACTTAACCCTTGTGAAAAGCATTACTGCTTATAAATAGAAATTTTATCTCCCTCAAGCTCTACGCAGACCTTATCTCCGCCCTTTATTCCGAGGGCTTCGAGGTAGGCTCTCGGAATCTGAAGCCTTCCTGCTCGGTCAAGAACTATCAGTTCGTCATGACTCTGATTTTCCTGCATTGCCCGAATTTCGTTCTGCTGTAATTCGCTGAGCTTTTCAAAAGAAATCCCTTCGTATGAAACAGGTTTTCTTCTTATAAGCTCGCTTGAGGTCTTACCGTCCCGTATCGCTACGACGCGGTCTATTGATTTCGAGAGATTTGTGTCATGGGTAACGATGATCACCGTAACTCCCGTTTCTTTATTTAAACGTTTAAAAACGTCTAAAACATTGTTAGCGGTCTTTGTGTCAACAGCTCCCGTCGGCTCGTCTGCAAGCAGCAGCTTCGGGTTATTGCTCAGCGCTATTGCGATTGCGCAGCGCTGCTGTTCACCGCCTGACATCTGACCTAAAAGTGAATTTTTTCTCGCCGAAAGTCCGACCATATTGAGCAGCTCTTCCGCTCTCTTTCTGCGGTTGCTGTAACCGCTCAGAAGCATCGGCATTTCGACATTTTCAACGGCGGTAAGATATGGGATAAGGTTTCTTGCTTTTTTCTGCCATACAAATCCGACCGTTCGCCGTTTATACTCGATAAGCTCTTTTTCCCCGAGCTTCAGCATATCCTTTCCGTCGATAAAAAGACTTCCCGCCGAGGGTTTATCCAATCCGCCGAGCATATTCAGCAGCGTGGATTTTCCCGAGCCGGACGCTCCGACGATTCCCATTATCTCGCCGCGCTCAACGGTAAGATCAAGTCCCTGGAGCGCCATAACTTCAACTTCGGTAGTCTTATATATCTTAACGAGATTATCGCACCTCACCATTACATTTTCGGGAGGCGCGAGAAGAACTCTCTGCGGCATATATCCTCCTTATATATTATAATGGTATAGTGTTCTCGGTTATGTCCGTAATTTTTCCGTCGTCAAGCGTGTATACAACGTCCGCAAGCTCCATCATTGTTTCGTCATGCGTCGTCATAACAACGGTAATTCCGTCCTCTCTGACGAGTTCGCGGAACAGCTTTACGACTGCGATACCTGTCTGCGTGTCAAGTGCTGCGGTAGGTTCGTCCGCGAAGATAATTTTCGGCTTATGAGCTACCGCGCGCGCTATCGCAACACGCTGCTGCTCGCCGCCCGAAAGCTCTCCGGGTCTGTGCTTCATTCTCTTTTCAAGACCGACTCTCGCCAGACATTCCTTTGCTCTTTTGCTTCTCTCGGAAATCGGCGTTCCCGCGAGCCTTAGCGCAAATTCAACGTTTTCGTAAGCGGTCATTGTCGAGATAAGCGCAACAGACTGAAAAACGAAAGCCAACTGCTTTCTGCGGAGCGTATCCCGCTTCGCGTCGCTCATCGCGCCTATATCTTCGCCGCAAAAGTAAACGTTACCACCGTTCTGTCTATCCAGTGCGCCGAGAATATTTATGAGGGTGGTCTTACCCGAGCCTGAACGCCCTCTGAGGCACACCAACTTGCCTTCTCCTACCTCGATATTTATGTCGGTAAGCGCGTTTACAACACTTCCGTCGCCTATTTCAAAGCTTTTCGACACATTTTCTGCTTTTAAAATAACTTCCATAGGCTTCCTCTTAAATAATTCGGTAGAAAAATTACTGCAAATTTAGCCGCAATCTGCCATATTGACACGGTACTATTATATCAAATTTTATGCTTTTTGTCAATATTTATAAAAACATTTTACCCAAAATATGCGATTTGCTACATTCTGAACAATATACACAAATTTCATGTCAGAATTTCGTAAAAATACCGAATTTAAACATACATATTGATTTAAAATACGCTTAAAACACAAGATATAGATAACTTTAAAATCCGTAATGTAAACGATTTAAAAATAAGTAAAAAAAAGTTTATCATTTTTCTTTTATTATTTTTTTTAGGTAACAATAGTTAAAAAATTACAATCTGTATTTTTTATATCCGGGATGTCTTATAGGATATTTTTCTGCCAGTTTACAGCACTCCAAAATCTGCTCATGTTCAAGTTCCTTCGCCCCGCCGAGCAGCCGTGCAGTAAGGCTCACCTTTGCATAATGCTCCAGTGTTTCCATTCGGTAATACGCCTGAGTAAGATTCGTTCCGACCGTAAGCGCGCCGTGGTTTGCCAGCAGCACCGTGTCGTGAAATTCCAGAAAAGGCACGGCATTTTCCCCTACCCCCTCTGTTCCGGGCGTTGCATACGGCGCGATTGGCACAGAACCGAGAAACATTATCGCTTCAGACATTGCATAATCGTCGAGCGGAACGTGTGCGACCGCATATCCCGTCGCGGTCGGCGGGTGCGCGTGAACCACCGCCTTTATATCGGGTCGGCAGCGATAACAGCTTAGGTGCATTTTAAATTCCGACGACGGACGCGACCCATCGGGACACTCTATGACCTCGTTTTTTTCGTTCATTTTCACAAGCATCTGCGGCGTCATATTCTTTTTGCTCACTCCCGTAGGAGTTGTTAAAAATACATTTTCAGCGATTTTTACGGAAATATTACCGTCGTTCGCCGCAACATACCCGCGCAGCCAGAGATTATACCCTATCTCGCAGATATACTCCCTTATTTTCTGTTCATTTTCGTTCATTTTCACATTCCTCTATGTAATCGTTTTACTGTAATTATTGTACCACTTTTCTGCACATATTTCAATACTTTTTTTCACTTTTACAATTTTCATTGACATTTTACGCACGCTATTATATAATAATGGTATAGGCTTCGCCGCTGAGATAATCGGAGAAGCCGCGAAAAAAATTAAAAGGAATGAAAAAAATGTTAAAAAGCATGACCGGCTTCGGAAGAGAACGCCGCATTATCGGAGAATATGATATAAGCGTCGAAATACGCTCCGTGAACAGCCGTTATTTTGAATTTAACGCGAAAATTCCGCGTTCCTGTCAGTTTCTCGAAGATAAGCTCAAAAATCTCGTAAAATCCGAGATAAGCCGCGGAAAAGTCGAACTCGGACTCTCAATCTACAATGTTCAGGGCAAAGAAACTTCCGTAAGCGTAAACAATCTCGTTGTTGAAAGCTATCTTAACGCCCTGCGCGAAACGGGAAAAAAATTCGGTCTTACCGATGATCTGTCGCTGAAAGATATATTCAGTATGACCGACGCTTTCACTATCGTCCGCCCCGAAGAGGACGAAGAATTTATCTGGAACGCTGTCCGCGAAGTTACCGAACCAGCGCTTAAAAACTTTATTGAAATGCGCGAAACCGAGGGAGAAAAGATGAAAGCCGACCTGCTCGAAAAGCTCGGCAACGTTGAACAGATGATTGACCGCGTGTGCATTTATTCCCCCGAAAATGTCGAAAATTACAGAAATCGCCTGCTTGAAAAAATGACCGAGCTGCTCTCCGACCGAAATATCCCCGAACAGCGTATTCTTCTTGAAGCGGGGATTTTTGCCGAAAAAACAGCCGTTGATGAAGAAACAGTCCGCCTTAAAAGTCATTTTTCACAGTTCCGCTCAATGCTCGAAGCTAAAGAACCTGTCGGAAGAAAACTCGATTTTCTCGTTCAGGAGCTTAACCGCGAGGTAAATACTATAGGCTCAAAAGCGCAGAATTTGGAAATAACACGAATAGTTGTAGACGCTAAAAGTGAAATTGAGAAGATCCGCGAGCAGATACAGAATATTGAATAAAAATTCTGCACTTTTTCCTGCAATTTTATAAGTATTATACTTGCAAAAACCGCCTTTTTATGATACAATTAAAATGATTTTAGTTTGAGCAAGCGGAAGGATAAAATAATGAACTCGTTTAACGACATCTTTGAAATGATGAAAAAAAGTCTGGATTTATCGCCGACCGCAATGAACTTGTGGATAAATCCGATAAAACCCGTAAAGCTGAATAATAATAAGGTAGTTCTTTATATAGCTGACAGCTATGTAAAAAAAGTTGTTTCCGAGAATTATAACGATATTTTTAAGAAGCAGTTTAAAGAAATTCTCGGCTTTGACGTTGAAATAGAGTACCTTAGCGAGGAAGAAAAGGTACATACAAGCGACCGCCTCGATTACAGCGAACCTATCCCGGAGCTACAGGACGATCCATATATTGTCAATAAACTTCAGGAGACCGAAAAAAACAGCAACTATCAGCATACTTTCGATACATTCATAGTCGGAGAAAGCAATCGTCTTGCCTGCGCAGCCTGCAAGGCTATCGCTCAGGGACAGGCGCGCAATTATAATCCACTTTATATTTACAGCGACCCGGGGCTTGGAAAAACTCACCTTCTCTGCGCGGTAAAAAATGAAATTCTGATGAATCACCCCGACTATAACATTGTTTTCGTTTCCGCTGAAACATTTGTAAACGAGTTTGTAAATTCCGTCCGCACCAATAAGACCGACGATTTTAAGAAAAAATACCGCTCTGCGGATATGTTCCTTGTAGACGACGTTCAGTTCTTTTCAGGAAAAAAAGAGTCCCAGAACGAGCTTTTCCACACTTTTAACGAACTTCATACAGCGGGCAAGCAGATAATCCTTACTTCCGACCGTCCCCCGAAAGAGATCAATGATATTGAAGAACGACTTCTTACCCGTTTTGAATGGGGACTTCTCGCGGATATTGCCCCGCCGGAGTTTGAGACTCGTCTTGCAATAATAAAGCGTAAGGCAGAGCTTCTCAATATGCGTATTCCCAATAACGTTATGGAGCTTCTCGCGGACAAGCTGAAAAACAATATCCGTCAGATAGAGGGAGCTATAGTGAAAATGAACGCAATGTCCATGCTCACCGAAACTACTCCCACGATCATAATGGCGCAAAACATTATCCGCGACGTAATGACCGAGCAGCAGCCCGTTCCGATAACGGTTGAAAAAGTAATAACCGAGGTTTCGCATATTTTCAACGTTTCTCCCGAAGAAATACGCTCGCAGAACCGCAATTCTCAGGTTTCAACCGCCCGTCAGGTAGCAATCTACGTTATCAGCAAGGTCACGGGACTTTCCTATACTCTTATCGGTAAGGAATTCAGCGGCAGAGATCATTCAACTATCGTCTACGCCGTAAATAAGGTAGTAAAAGTCATGCAGCGCGACCCCGCTTACCGCGCGACTGTTGAAGATCTCATAAAAAATATCGGAAATATGTAATGTCCGATTTTGTCGCGGAAACTGTTGAAATTCTTTTTTTGGGGACAATTTATGACAAAACTCCCTTTTTCCGCAGCTTTTCCACGTTGAAAAGCTGTAAAATGTGGAAAAGTGCATTTACAAAGAGTAAAGTCAAGACATATATTATACACGCGGTAGTTAAGATTCTTTTCTACTTTCCTTGTTTTTTCAACTTTACTCTCCACCGTTTCAACCGACGTGTTGAATGTCCTTTTTTGTCAATTTTCTTTCCACATTTCTTAACCCCTCTGCACAATTTTTTCCCGTAAGAAAATGGCTTGTATAAAAGCCTCTCCTTACTTTTCAACACTTTTCCCGCCCCTACTACAAACACTAAAATAATATTATTTTAATGGATATGATTTTGTTTTTTATCCGTGAAAGTTCACGGCGAAAAAAAGAAAGGAATTTTCATGAAATTTAACATTGAACGAAGCACTCTTTCAGACGCACTCATGAACGCATCAAAGGCAAGCTCTGCACGTTCGTCCATACCCGCTCTCGAGGGTGTACTTATACATTTAAAGGACAATAAAATCACCGTAACAGGTTATGACCTCGAAATGGGAATAAAATGTATAATTGACCCCGCCGAAGCCATTGAAGAAGGCGAAATTGTCGTAAACGCAAAGGTTTTCGCCGAAATGATAAGAAAAATGCCCGCAGGACTGGTTGAAATTTCGACAGAGGGCGAGGTAGTTACGCTTAAATCCGGCTCGGTAGTATATAATATTTCGGGAGTTTCGGGCGACCAGTACCCTAATATCCCCGAGCTGCGCAACGATATAACGTTCTATATTGATGAAAGTATGCTCAAAAGCATGATAAGACAGACTTTCCACGCTATCGCGACTACCGATATAAAGGCAGTTCACATGGGAAGTAAGTTCCATATCGAGGACAATACCTTAAGCGTGGTTTCGGTTGACGGCGTAAGAATGGCAAAGCGCGTCGAGCACGTCGAATATAACGACATTGATTTCGTCGTTCCGAGTAAAACTCTCGGCGAGCTTATGCGTATGCTTTCCGACGAAGAAAATGAAAAAAAGGTCGCTATCTGTATCGACAGAAGTCAGATCTGCGTTTCAAAAGATGATTATATGATAATTTCGCGCCTGCTTGAGGGCAACTTTATCGACTATAACCGTATCATGAATTTTGCCGAGACTTCGACTGCGGTCGTAAACGCGCGTGAATTTGCCGAGTCACTTGACAGAACCTTGCTGCTCAATACCGACCGCTATAAATGCCCTGTAATTTGCGTTTTCGATAACGATAAGCTGTATATTGATATAAAGACCGCTTTAGGTAAGATGAGCGACGTTATCCCGATACAGTATGGAGGGCAGAAAATTGAAATTGCATTTAACGCGAAGTACATGATAGATTCTCTGCGCAACAGCGAGTGCGACGAAGTAAAGCTCGATTTTACGGGTCCTCTCTCCCCTATCCGCATTAAACCGCTGAAAGACGACAGCTACGTTGGAATAGTTCTTCCCGTAAGAAATAAGTAAAGGCGAAAGTTATGGAAAAAGTTAAAGTAGCACCCCCTTTTATAAAACTTGAACAGTTTCTGAAGTTCGCAAATGTCGCTGAAACTGGCGGCATGGCGAAAATGATGATAAGCGACGGAATTGTAACGGTAAATGGCGAAGTTTGTACAATGCGCGGAAAAAAGCTGTACAATAACGACGTTGTAGTAGTACATTTTGAAGAGGAAACGCAGGAGCTTATCTGCGTAATTGAAGAATGATTCTGAAAAGCCTTTCAATCAGAAATTTCAGAAATATCGCCTCGGCGGATTTTGTTTTCCACCCAAAGGTAAATATTTTTACCGGGAATAATGCTCAGGGAAAAACAAATCTGTGCGAGGCTGTTTCCATTTGTCTGGGTAAGAGTTTTCGTTCTGCAAAGCCGCCCGAGCTTGTCCCGTTCGGCTCGGACGGGAAATCCGAAACATCTGCCGAGCTGTATTTCTCTTTCGACAGAAACAGCCGCGAAAACCGTATTCTCTATACTCTGAAAAACGGTTCGGTAAAGCTCACTTTTAACGATCTCGAAATGAACAGTGCCGAAGAATTATACGGAGCGTTAAGATATGTTTCATTTATACCCGAGGATTTATATATTGTAAAGGGAAATCCCGAAAAACGGCGCGATTATCTCGATTTTGTATCAAATATGATAAACCGTGTTCATAATTCTAAGCTATATGAATATAATAAGGCTTTAAAGCAGAAAAATAATCTGCTGATGAAATCCGATTTTTACGATTCGGCTTCACTTTCGGCAATGCTCGAGAGCTGGAACGAAACGCTTTCCCGCCTCGGTGTTAATGTAATGTGCGGGAGGCTGAAATATTTCGGATTTCTTTCCGATTACGCCAATCATTATTACGGTCTGTTAAATCAGAATGGAGAACAACTTTCCGTAAAATATGACAGCACGATAATGCGCGACATTCCGTATACCATTGATAATATCGACCTTATGTACGCGACATATATGCAGCGTTTAAAAGAAACCGCCGAGCGAGAACAGCGCATGAAATATACGGTCGTCGGCGTTCACCGTGACGATCTGTTATTCTCAATGGATAATATGAACGCCCGCGATTTTGCTTCGCAGGGACAGGTGCGGAGCATTGCGATCGCGCTGAAACTTGCCGAAGCGAAGATGATATTTGAAAAGAGCGGAGATCTGCCCGTGATGATACTTGACGACGTTTTGAGCGAGCTTGACGCTTATCGCCGCAGCTTCATAATTAACCATATAGACAAGTTGCAGACGTTTATTACTTCCTGTAATATGTCGGATATGGATAAAGTCAGCGACGGAGCGGTCTGGAACGTTGAAAAGGGCAGTTTTTCGAGGGTATAGGTGAAGAAATGTTTGTTTATCTTGGAAGCGACGTTGTGGTCGAAGATTCGGAAATACTTGGGATATTCGATATTGAGCGCGTAACGGTCGACAGGTATATGAAAGACTACCTGAACGCCGTGCAGAAAAAGGGCATGGTGTATTACGTTTCGCTTGATATGCCGAAATGCTTCGTTGTATGTACCGACACGGTGTACGTCACCAATGTCAGCGGGGACACGATAAAAAAGCGTTTTAAAGCAGCAGAAACAGAATTGACGCAGCCCCTGCCCCAACGAGAGAGCCAATAATTGCGGCGGCAACGGTTTTTCCACGTTGTACGGGCTTTTTTACGGAAAGCTGTCGAAGTAAGCGGTCAGCGCCGTCTGTTATCTCATGCTGCGGTGTGTTCATCTGTTCGGGTTTTAGGAACAAAAGTGCGCGGTCGAAATATCTTCCGTCGGATTTTACTTCTAAAACCATTTTATTTACACCTCTCATGTCAAGATCCTCCTCTTTTTTTTCTACTTACTGTATTATTGTCACTTTACTGTAACCTAATCGTTAAAAGTATGTTTTTCCGCAGGTTTTCCCGTTGAAAGTGTTGAAAAGATACTGTTTTTAGGGATTAAAACTTCTTCAAATGTTGAAAACTCTGTTGAAAAAGTTAAAAATCGGCTGTTTTAAGGGAAATTCAGCATTGAGATCCGAAAAAGTTTTACCCGATTTTTACAGACAAAGCCTGACAATATGGTATAGTAAAAATGTACAAAAACTTATATCATTTTATGGTGTTTTTCTATATGTCGGTTTTCGTTATAAACAATAGGGTTTGCGGGTTTTGACAAAAAAGAAATTTTTGAATTTATTTTACACTTCGTAAAATTAAAACGCAATTTCATGATTACAAATTGTAATATACAGAGTTTTCAATAGGTTTTCCTGTTGAAAGTGTGGAAAAATACCTTAAAAAGTCCGCTTTTGCCGTATGAACAGTTGAAAACTCGGTTGAAAAGGTTAAAAAAGGGCTTGTTTAAGCCTTTTTCGTGTGCGAAAGTGCTGTTTAAACATATATGAAAACCCGCGATATGAACAAAATGAACGGTGAAAGGATAAAACTATGTCTTTGTTATATGTTGTAGGAACTCCAATAGGAAATCTCTCGGACTTCAGTCCGCGTGCGGTCAAAACGCTCAGCAGCGTTGACTTTATCGCGGCGGAGGACACCCGCGTAACGCTGAAGCTGCTGACTCACTTCGGTATTCAGAAGCCGCTTATCAGCTATCACGAACATAATATCCGCGAGCGCGGAGAATACATACTCGGGCGAATTGAGAATGGTGAAAGCTGCGCTATCGTTACTGACGCGGGAATGCCGTGCATAAGCGACCCGGGCGAGGATCTGGTTCGCCTTTGCGCTGAACGCGGGATTGAAATAAGGGTCGTTCCCTCCCCTACCGCGGCAATGTCCGCGCTTGCGGTTTCGGGACTGCCAACGTCGCGGTTCAGCTTCGAGGGCTTTTTGAGCGTGACGAAAAAACAGCGTCAAGCACACCTTGACGAGATAAAGAATTTCCGCCGAACTCTGATATTTTACGAAGCGCCGCATAAACTGCTGTTCACATTGCAGGACCTTTTGGAACAACTCGGCGACAGAAAAATCGCGCTTTGCCGTGAGCTTACGAAAATTCATGAAGAAATTTTACGCGGAACTATTTCGGAAATGCTCGAATATTACCGCGATAAAATGCCGAAGGGCGAATATGTGCTGGTGGTTGAGGGCGCGGAGGAAGAACCTGTCAAAAAGACAGGGCTTTCCCTTGACGAAGTGTGTGAAATCGCAAAGAAGCTAGCCGACGGAGGAATGAAGCTTTCGGAGGCTTGTAAGGAAGCTGCAAAGCAAACAAAATATACTAAAAGTGAAATTTATAATAATTTAGTCAATAAGTAATATAAAAAGGAGGTATCGGAATGGCGCAGACGTTAAAAATAACCGTGACGGCTGTTCCGAAGCCTTTAACAAGGCGATTTATAAATGTCGGCAAGGTAATTTCAGACGGAAAATCGGTTGAATTTCTCGAAAAAATGAAGCCTTTCCTGTTCGGCGCTGATACAATAAGCGCTGCGCAGGCATTGAATTTGGATCTGTTCACATTGCTGTTCATACAAGATAAGCCGTTTCTCAGCTATATCAGAAAGTACATAGACGGCGTGAACGAGGGCGCGGTCGGTATAGCGCAGCTCGGGCTGCTGGTAAATCTGCTGTATCGCGGAAAAGCAGTGCGGCTTATTCCTCTGCACCGTGAGAAAAATGAAATTTCAGTAAACGAGCCGATACTTCTGCGATTGAATATTATTGACAACGGCGCAGATTTTCGCCGTGTGAATATACGGCTTTCGCGTGCGGCTGAAAAAAATGCAAAAAAAAGTTTCAATCCTGATTCGGGAAACGGCAGACACTATATTGACACGGTTCATCTTGCTGTAACGAGTTTCTATATGAAGCAGGCAATTTCCGAAAAAGAGCTTATGGATAAGGTAAATTTTCGCCGTTTTAATGCACACTTACAGCTGAACAACAGACCAATTTCGCCCGAAAAAGCAAGCGAAGTGTTCAAAAGAAAAAAGGACTCCTACCCCGATATATCGGACCTTACCGAGCGGCAGAACCTTATCGAGCTTTACGCTGTCGCCTGTCGGGGAGTTTCTGTCGAGGAACTTTTCAGCGTTGACAGGGTTTTTACTGTCGGTGAAAACAATGACGATTATTCGAGGATAGCGAGCGACTTTCTCGACCTTATTTATAACGGGAACGGCGTTGAGATAACCGATGTTTTTGTGAAAATGGCGCAGGCGCTTGCTAATTGGAATATGCCTCGGCTTGACAGCGTTGACCTTATTGAAATAAGAAAAAATTATACTCACTTTTACGGTGGAACTGCGCTTGCATACAGCTTCGATCACGCACTTTGCAAAAATGAAAAGATGAAAAATCTTATGCGAAAGCGCATGATAACGAATTACTGGAACATTTACGAAAAAATTCTGAAGCTAAAACAATACAGCTCAATTATTACACTTTGTCATACGCTCGCGGAGCTTGAAGCAAATCAATACCGCGATATTCCTGCATATGAGGAGCGGCTTGTTCTGGCTTTCGGAGAAGCGGAACGGGCAATTTCCGACAAAAAAGATATGAAAGGCTAATAGAATGAAATGTGAAATTTGTCCGCGTGAATGTGGTGCGGACAGGGTTGAAAAATTTGGCTTCTGCGGCTGCAGTGAAACGCTTCGCGTTGCGAAAATAATGGTTCATAGGGGCGAAGAACCCGTTATTTCGGGAAAAAACGGCAGCGGGGCAATTTTTTTCAGCGGATGTGTGCTAAAATGTCCGTTCTGCCAGAATTATCCTGTAAGTCACGAACACTTTGGGCGTGATATTAACGACGAGCAGCTTTCCGAGGAAATTCTCGCATTGCAGGAAAAGAATGTGCATAATATAAATCTCGTTACGCCTACGCAGTATCTTCATAGGCTTATACCAATACTTGAGAAGCTGAAACCTCGCCTGAAAATCCCTGTTGTGATGAACACGGGCGGGTATGAAAAAGCGGAAACGATACGACGGCTTGACGGGCTTATTGACATTTATCTTCCCGATTTAAAGTATTATAGCAGTGAACTTTCGGCGAAATACTCTGCCGCTCCCGATTATTTTGAACAGGCTTCCGCCTCGCTTAAAGAAATGTTAAGGCAGCAGCCGAAAGCCGAAATATGCGACGGGATAATGAAAAAAGGCGTAATTGTGCGGCATCTCGTTCTGCCCGGCTGTTACAAGGATAGCATGAAGCTGATAGAGTGGCTTTCGATTCTTCCGAACCGACCGCTTCTCAGCATTATGCGTCAATACACGCCGTGTTATAAGGCTGTCGATTTCCCCGAGCTTAACCGCCGTATCACGACGTTT
>USOZ01000016.1 GCA_900556525.1 uncultured Oscillospiraceae bacterium
GTCTAAAATACCGCTTATGTACGTTGAAACGATTATCGCCGATACAAGCGAAGAAACAAGCGGCAAAACGCTGTTTTCTCCTGCGGCATTGTTTATTCCTCCCAGCAGCGACGTCAGAAGTATAACCGCCAGCAGCGATGTGAACATTTTCATCGGAGCGGAAATGCTGTCAAGAAAAAGCCGCCATATATCGCTCAGAACATTTGTCGGGTCAAGATATTCAGCGCCGCCGTTTTCCGGAGTGACGCCATGCTCGTCCATGAAATCACGGGCGTTTTCGGGAAGCGCCGCATATATCTCGTCTGTGCCGTAATCGGCGCTTTCCGCACTTGCGGCAGAAGCAAATACAAAAGCGGCAGCTATTAAAACGAATGTAAAAACAAAATTTTTTAACATCAGAAAATCAAATCCTTTATAAGGCTCAGCATACTTTCAAAAAGCGGCACAGAAATCAGCAGAACGGCAATTCTTCCCGCAAAATCAATCCGCGAGGCTATTGCCGCTTCCCCGCTGTCCTTACAGCAGTCTGAGGCGAGCTGCGTAACATAGCACACGGCGACCGCTTTAAGCAATATCGACAGATATGCCGTATCAGTTCCGGCAGTTTCGTTAAGCTCGCCCACAAGCTCCAGAAGAGGACTGACTGTACAAAGTACGGCGATGAGAATAACAGCGCTTGCACCGAGAGATATGTAAAGCCCGAATTCCTTGTTGTACTGTCGAAGCACCGCAGAAAGCGCAGCGGCGGCAATTCCCGCTCCGACGATTGCGAAAACGTTCATCACAAGTCAAAAACGGAACGAATCGTATCAAAAAGCGTTCCGATTTCACTTATCAGCAGCATCATAACAACAATCAGACCCGCTATCGTTGTCATCATTGCCTGCTCGTCCCTGCCCGAGCGCTGAAGCAGAAGGTTTAGTATCGCAACAACGATTCCTATTCCCGCAATTTTGAAAATTAAGTCAACATTCACGTTACAGCTTCCTTTCAGAGCAGCAGTATTCCCACAGCAATACCGCAAAGCGTCCACGTTTTTTGTATCATTCCGCCCCTTGAGCTATAGTCGCTGCGAGCTTCATCAAGGCAGTTCTGCGCAGATTTTTCGGCAGCCTCAAGCATTAAGAGCTGACCATGCACATCAGTCGTTCCGAGCTGTTCGCCTATTCCGATAAGCAGCCTGCGGTCTTTTTCGGAAAAGCCTTCGGCTTGCAATGCCGCGCTTCTCCATGCACGGTGAATATCGGGATTTTTTTCATATTCAGCTTTAACTTCACATAGAAATCCAAAATCCGAAAAGTCGGTTCTTTCAGATAGGATGTTCAATATTTCTCTTATCGTTGGCGCATTAAAAGATATGACTGCGCGCATTTCTTCAAGCATTGACAAGAGCTTTGCAAGCTGGCTGACTCGAACTTTCTTCCTTTGAGATATTGCCGTTCCGATAAAAAAGCAGATTATTGCTGTCGTTAATGCAAGCAGTATTCTCATTTTCGATTTTCCACACTCCTTTTAACTTACCTATTTCGGGAGAGCCGCTCACAAGTGCGATATAGTTCACAATTTCAGAACGAATAAGTCCAAGTGCAGCTTCATTTCTGAATAGTTCCCCGACGCATCGGCAATGAGCAGATAAAACAGGAATTACCCCCCGCCCCGAACAGGCGAAAACCTCACGGTAATCCCGCCCTATTTCGTCGCAGATTATATAATCGGGAGAAAGAAGCCTTACGGCGTGCTCAATTCCGTCGCATTTCGTAAATCCCGTAAGAATATCGCTGTTCAATCCAACATCGTTTTCGGGTGTGCCGTTATGCACCGCTGCAATTTCTCCGCGTTCATCAATAACCGCGACTTTTTTTTCAGCGGAAAGCAGCCTGCAATAATCGCGAAGTATCGTTGTTTTGGCACTTAACGGCGGACCGATTATAAGCAGCCCTTTCATATCCGAAAGTTCGGACGTTATCCGAAATAACGGTAAAGATATTCCCTTGTGTTCACGCGCTATGCGCAGGCAAATTGAGGAAAATTCGCGGATCGATTCTCTTTTCCCGTTTTTATTTACCGCAGTACCCGTAAAAGAAGCTCGGTGTCCTCCGCGAAGTGTAAAAAAACCCTCCGAAAGCTCCTTTTCATGGCTGTAAAGCGAATATTCTCCGAAACTGTGTATGCACTGTGTTATTTCATCGGGCGCAGCCTTTCGCATACCGCAGATATAGTTCCCATTTCCCGTAAAAATAACTATCGGACGACCTGCGCGAATACGCACTTCGGCAGCCTCGCAAGCTGTTTTTTGCGGAACTCCGCATAAAAGCTGCTCAAAAGGCGGAAGAAAAGAGATTGCTTCAAGATAACGCTGCATTTTTTCTCCTTTCTCGTTATATGTGACCTTGAATATAAATCAGCATTAAAATGTATGCGGCGCAGGACAAGTGTAGAACAAAAAGAACAGCCTCTCTTTTTGGAAAGACTGTTCTTATATTTATTACTTTATAGCTATGAAAAATAGCCTCGGGAATCTGAAAATTATCTCGCCGTTCGGACGAATAGGATACTGCTTTGCGAGTTTCTCAAGAATTTCAGCTTCCAACGCCTGCATCCCACTGTCGTCAAGCCGTGAAAGATACGGTTTTAAGCCTGTTGCGCGATACCACTCGATTATGCTTTCGTGCGACGGCATATGGTGAAAATAAACTGTTTTCCACATGTAAAAATCCGATGAGATATGCGAGAGAATGTCGAAATATTCTTCTTCGGAAAGTGTTGCGATACTTCGCGTTCCCGACAGACTATCCCGCCATTTGCCGCTTTCTGAAATACTGCGGATAATTTTGTGAATCGGCTCGTCGTAATTAACGGGTATCTGTACCGCCATTACACCGCCTTTTTTGAGCAGTTTCATCATCTCGGTCAGCAATTCGGCATGATTTGGAAGCCACTGAATACACGCATTTGAAAAAACAATGTTAAACGTATTTTCGCCTAACTTTTCAAGTTCATGCGACGCATCGATAAGTCGAAATTCCATGTCAGGGTAAGTCTTTGCAGCCGTTTCGATCATGTTCGGCGAATTGTCTATACCGATTATCCCAGCTTCGGGAAAGTGCTGCTTTAAAACAGCGGTACTGTTTCCCGGGCCACAGCCTATATCGAGTATTTTCTTTGGATTGACCGCTTCGATTCTTTCCGCCAAATCAATAGACGGGCGGGTTCTTTCCTTTTTGAATTTAAGATAACTTTCGGGATTCCAGTCAGCCATTTTTCTCCTCCGTTTATTTAAGCTCCGCTACCGTAACGCCCGCTTCGCCCTCACCGTATGCTCCAAGTCGATAGCTTTTAACGTGCTTGTTGTGCTTCAGGAATTGATGTACGGCAGCCCGTAGCGCGCCCGTTCCTTTTCCGTGAATAATCGTTATTGTTTCGATCCCACCGAGCAGACAGCTGTCAATAAAACGGTCAACTTCCATAATCCCTTCGTCGGTCATCATTCCGCGAATATCAACTTCAAGGCTGGATTTACGCGTCATGTTGGACTGAACAGATTTCTTGATATTGCCTCCGCTTTGCTTTTTCTTCGGTGGCGCCTGCTCAATAATAAGTTCAAGATTGTCCGTTTTAGTACGCGTTTTCATCATTCCGATTTGAACAACGCAGTTTCCACCCGCGTCGGGAAGCGAGATGACCGTTCCCGTATTGCCTATGTCCATAAGGCGAACGGTATCGCCGACACGCAGCTCTCTTGGCAGGACGTATTTGCTCTTTTTCTTTTCAATTACAGGATTTGCACGGTCAGACATACTGTTCAGCGCAGAATTTGCCTTTGAACGAGACGTTTTTACCATTGCGGAAAAATCGGATTTGTCCTTTTCCTTTTTCATTTCCTCAAGCTCGTTCATCAACTTGTCAGCGCCCGCGCGCGTTTGTTCAACAATACTCATCGCATGCGAGCGCGCCTTGCTTAGTTCAAATTCTTTCTGCTTTTCAAAGTTTTCTTCTTTTTCTTTCAGCTCCTCGGTGAGCTGTTTTGCATTACGCGCTTCGACCTGTGCCGTTTCACGCAAAGCGTCAAGCTCCTGACGTGTCTTTTCGAGGTTCTCAATAACCCTTTCAAAACGTTTGCTTTCGTCTCCGACCAGTTTTTTCGCGTCTTCGATTATATCGTCCGACATTCCGAGTCGTTTTACGATCGCAAAAGCGTTGGATTTTCCCGGAACTCCGATTATCAGCTTGTATGTGGGTCTTAACGTTGAAATATCAAATTCGCATGAGGCGTTTTCCACTCCTTCCTGTTCAATGGCAAACATTTTAACCTCCTGATAGTGCGTCGTCGCCATAACTCGGCTGTCCATGTCACGGAAATATGACAGCACCGAAACCGCAAGAGCTGCGCCCTCGACAGGGTCGGTTCCCGAGCCTAATTCGTCCAGCAAGATAAGCGAACGTTCGTTCGCCGATTTCATTATGCCAATGATATTCGTCATGTGCGCCGAAAAAGTCGACAAGCTCTGTTCAATACTCTGCTCATCGCCTATATCTACGAGAATGTCCGAAAAAACGCCGACTACGCTGTCGTCTGCCGCAGGTATCATAAGCCCGCACATTGTCATAAGCGTGAGAAGTCCCGCAGTTTTAAGCGCAACTGTTTTACCGCCCGTATTCGGACCCGTTATAATCAGCTCGGTGTATGTTTCTCCGAGAATAATCGTTGTCGGAACAACGCGTTCCAGCGGAATAAGCGGATGGCGCGCCTTGTTTAGCCTAAGAACGGGCTGTTCGGAAAGCACAGGCGTTATTGCCTTCATTTTTGCACCCAGACCTGCTTTAGCAAAGTACATTTCAAGAATAAACGCGTTTTCTATTCCGCGCAGAAGAGCGTCGCCGCATTCGGCGACATCAGCCGACATTTCGCGAATGATCCGCTCAATTTCGATCTGCTCATCACGCTTTAAAATGCGTATTTCATTATTTGCGTCAACAACTCCCATCGGCTCGATAAAAAGCGTAGCTCCCGTTGCCGACGTATCATGTACCAGACCGCTTATCTGCCCCTTATACTCGGTTTTTACCGGAACAACATAACGTCCGTCGCGCTGAGTTACAAGCGCTTCCTGTAAGTACTTTTGGTTGGTCTGACTTTTTATCAGCTTGTCGAGCTGTTCCTTTATTTTTGCGCCCTGTCGGATTATCGCCTTTCTTATTCTTGCAAGTTCCCCGCTTGCGCCGTCGGAAAGTTCTTCCTCGGACAGTATCGCGTTAGATATGGTACTTTCAAGTGTCTTGTTGGGAGTAAGCATTGAAAAATAAGGGTGAAGCGAGGTTTCACCGCCGCCGCAGCTGTCATACCAGCTCACAAGCCCATCAATTTCCCTAAGTACCAAACCTATATCAAGAAGCTCCCGCAGGGAAAGCACCGCACCCTGCTGCGCACGCCTTACGCTGAATGAAACGTCCTTGATATTGTAGAAACGCGGCGTTCCATACTTTGCCGAAAGAACAAATGCGTCATCTGTTTTCTTTGATTCCTCTTTAATTTTGTGAAGTTCGGTATCCGGAACTATCTGCTCGGCGCGTTCCTTTACAATATCACTCCACGCCTGCTCCTTTAGAAGTTCCAGAATTTTATCAAGCTCCAGTTTTCTGTATTCACTTTTCATAGTCGATCCTCATAATTATTTATATCTGTACAGGGATATTCTTTCAAAACCGTCGAGAAGTTCCTCGGAAAGCCCGAATGCCGCCGCCGTTCCTTTTGCAACGCATTTCAGCGGTTCTTCCGCAACAAAACACGGAACGCCCGTTTCCTTTGAAACAAGCCTGTCAAGCCCTCCGAGCATAGCTCCGCCGCCTGTAAGAACTATTCCATTCTGTTTAATATCGCCCACAAGCTCGGGCGGCGTTTTTTCAAACACTTTTTTTATGCCGTCGATAAGCTCGTCGATAAGCTCCTTTATCGCCTGTGAAATGTCCGCGTCGGTTATTTCCTGACTTACGGGCAGTCCCTTTATGAGGTGTCGGCCTTTAACCGTCATTTTTTTCTCACCTGTCGGGTCAAATACGTTTGTAAGTTCAATTTTTGCCTGTTCGGCAGTTTTCTCCCCAATGTACAGCTTATATTTCTGCGAAATAAATCGCGCAATAGCAGCGTCAAGTTTATTTCCTGCAATTTTTATTGAATTTGATTCAACGATTCCGTTGAACGATACGACCGCAACATCCGCCGTACCTCCGCCGATATCAACGACCATTGTGCCGTTGGGCTTTGAAATGTCAACTCCTGCGCCGAGCAAGGCCGCGATCGGTTCTTCGATAAGATATACCTTTCTTGCACCCGCCGAAAGCGCGGCTTCAACTACCGCGCGGCACTCAACGTCAGTGACCGACGACGGAACGCAGATAATTATTCTCGGTTTAAGCATCATGCTGCCGCTCACCTTGTGAATGAACTCACTTATCATTGCTTCCGCCATTTCGTTATCGGAAATCACACCGTCTCGCAGCGGCTTTACCGCAACGATATATTCGGGCGTTCTTCCGAGCATACGGTATGCTTCTTCGCCGACTGCAAGCACCTGCTTTTTCTTTTTATCATAAGCGACAACGCTCGGTTCGTCGATAACAATGCCTTTTCCTCCGATAGTGATTATCGTATTTGCCGTTCCGAGGTCAATTCCTATGTCAACTGCGCTCATTGTGATTACTCCTTATCTTTTGTGCCGCTTTGAGCAGCTTCGTTTTCTCATTTTCACATTTTCCGTCTATAACTTCAGACAGCAGCTCTTCAAGCACCGCACCTATCTCTTTTCCGCTAAATCCAAGTCGCTTTATGTCATTTCCGTTCACCGCAAGCTGTTTCAGGCTAAAACACTCCCGCTTTTCGAGTAAATGAACGATTGTCTGACGTGCCGCCCGATAAGTTTCTATGCGCTGCATGAACTGCGGGGCTTTTCCCATATCGTCCGCGATATGAACATCAATAAGGTGAAAAAGCAACTCCTCGCCGAATTTATTCAAATAGCGTTTAAGCAGATTCTCGCGATTTTCAATTACAATATCGTGATTTTCAACAAGTGCGGTTACTTCCGTAATAGTTTTTGAGTCGTATTTCAGCTCGCGTAAAACGCGCTCGGCGATTATTGCACTGCCTTTCGGGTGTCCTTTAAAATGTCCCACTCCGTCCGCAGACATTGTAAAATAATCGGGTTTTGCCATATCGTGAAAAAGCATTGCAAGCCTTAGCGGCAATATCGGTTCGACCGCTGAAACAGTTGCCAGAATATGCTCGTAAACGTCTCGATTATGATACTTGGTGTGCTGCTGAAACCCGTGGCAGCGGGAAATTTCGGGAATAAAAACCGCGAAAACGTCATAAAATTCCCGCAAAATATTTTCGCAATCAGTACAGATAAGCTGATTAAGCTCAGCGGCAATTCTTTCTCCCGCAATGCTGCGTAAAAGCGGCGCATATTCGTGTATTGCCTCGGCTGTTTTCGGTTCTATCGTGAAATCCCCGCAGGCTGCAAACCGCAGACCGCGCATGATCCGCAGAGCGTCCTCATTAAAACGCTCCGCCGGAACGCCGATCGCCCTTATTATCCCGTTTTCAAGGTCATTTTCTCCCTCAAAAAGGTCAATTATTCCCGTTTCTTCGGAATAAGCCATTGCATTTATCGTAAAATCACGGCGCTTTAGATCTTCAGCCAGTGATGATGAAAATGCTACATTTTCAGGTCTGCGATGATCCGAATAAATCCCGTCGGTGCGGTAGGTCGTGATCTCGATAGGCTTTCCCTCAGAAATAACGGTAACTGTACCGAAACGTATTCCGGTTTCGACAGTCCTATAGTCCGAAAAAACACGTTTCATATCCTCCGGAAGAGCGCTTGTGGTTATGTCATAGTCTTTCGGAAGTTTTCCCAGCAGACTGTCACGAACGCACCCGCCGACAGCATACGCTTCAAAGCCGCTTTCTTTAAGCCTTTTTATAAGAACTTCAACATATTGCGGTAAAGTTATTTTTTTCTTCATTTCATTGCACTGATTATTTCATTTGCTTTGCGATATATCGTTTCTGGCTGTTCTCCTATGAAGAAGCTGCCGTTTTCATACAGAACCTTTCCGTTTACAACCGTGCGTTTAACGTTCTGCTTGCTTCCCGCGTAAACAATGTTTTTCGCAGGATTATTGAGCGGCTGCATATTTGGCTGATTAAGGTCAATTTCGATAAAATCGGCTTTCTTTCCTGCCGCAAGCACATCACAGTCGTCAAGCCGCATCGCTTTTGCACCGTTGACAGTCGCCATTTTAAGCACTTCAAGTGCGTCGCACGCCGACGCGTCCTCATTCTGAACTTTTTGCAGCCCCGTAACAAGGAACATTTCGCGGAACATATCAAGGCAGTTGTTGCTTGCAGGTCCGTCCGTACCGATTGCAACCGGAATTCCACGCTTCATGAAGCTGCATATCGGAGCGATTCCGCTTGCAAGTTTCAGATTTGAAGCGGGATTTGTCACGGCGTAAAGTCCTCTGTTCTTGAATATCTCAAAATCCTTTTCGGAGAAATAAACGCAGTGATAACCACCGCCGCCATAGTTGTACATTCCAATGCTGTCAAGCAGCTCGGTCGGAGTCATTCCATAGCGTTCCTTGCAGCCCTCTACCTCGCTCTTTGTTTCGGAATTATGCAAAAAAACGGGCAATTTGCGGCGGTTCGCAAGCTCGGAAAGCTGCTTCATCAGTTCTATACTTGTGGTATATTCCGCATGAAATCCGAGGTGATATGAAATCAGGTCGCTCATGCCGCTGAAACGGTCGTAGTCTTTTTCCATTTGTTCGACAGTTCCGCCAAAATTGTTCATCGAATCGCATAAAACCGTGCGAAAACCGCAGTCAATGCTAGCCTGAACTATTGCGTCGGTTTTCATGTACATATCGAAATTCGCAGTTATGCCGCTCGTCAGATATTCCATTATTGCCAGCTTCGAGAGCCAGTAAACATAATCTGGGGTGAGCTTTGCCTCCATAGGAAAAATCTTGTCATAAAGCCAGTTTTGAAGCGGCAGATCGTCCGCATATGAACGCAGGAAAGTCATCGCCGAGTGAGTATGAGCATTTTTGAACCCCGGCATAAGAATGTTGCCGCATACGTCGGTTTCGCGGTCAAATACACCTTTGGGAGCGTTTTCCGCCGAGCCGACATAGGTTATTTTTTCGCCGTCCGTATGGAGTTCACCCTCGGTAATACCCATTCCGTCCGCCATTGTCAGCAGTTTTGCATTATAATATCTTGTTTTCATTTTATCACTCCTTTTATGTTATTTTCTGCCGAAAAGCTCCGCCAAGCTCTCCGTGTACGGATAGCGCGCAATCCCCTTTTCGGTCACGATCGCGGTAATTAAGCTGCTATCCGTAACGTCGAATGCAGGATTAAAGCACTTAACACCGTATGGCGCCGAGGGCTTCTCGAAAAACATTGTCTTTATTTCTTCTGCGGGACGTTCCTCGATTTTTATATCATTTCCCGTTTTACAGTTAAAATCAATCGTCGAGGACGGACAGAACACATAAAACGGTACCCCATAGTGCTTCGCAAGTATCGCCACTCCGCTCGTTCCGATTTTATTTGCGGTATCTCCGTTAGCGGCTACTCTGTCGCAGCCGACAAAGCAGGCATTGATTTTTCCCTGTTTCATAACAATGCTTGCCATATTGTCACAAATAAGTGTGACGTCTATTCCCGCCTTGTTCAGTTCATATGAGGTGAGACGTGCTCCTTGAAGCAGCGGCCGTGTTTCATCGGAATAAACGTGAAATTCGTATCCGCGTTCTTTTCCGAGAAAAAGCGTTCCAAGCCCCGTGCCATAACACGAAGTCGCAAGCGGTCCCGCGTTGCAGTGCGTAAGTATCCCGTCACCGTCTTTAACGAGAGTAAGCCCGTATTCGGAAATTGCACGGCACATTTCAATATCTTCTTCCTGTATAGCGGCGCTTTCATGCAGCATCGCTCCGAGAATTGCGTAAAACCCTTTTCCCGCTTCTTTCTTTGCCGCATTTTCCACACGTTCCAGCGCATGACTCAGATTTACCGCTGTGGGACGGGAAGAATTCAGCTTTCGCTTATGCGCGGCAAGCTGAACAAAAAAATCCTCCTCTGAATCCGCATTTATCTGTCCCGCAAGCACATAAAGCGCATACCCCGCAAAAATTCCGATTGCGGGAGCGCCGCGAACCTGCAAAAGATAAATCGCATTATAAAATTCATCGGCAGAATTCAGCGTCAGAAAAATTTCTTCATTAGGAAGCTTCGTCTGATCTATAATTACGACGCTTTTTCCGTCCTCGGAAAGGCGCACATTTTCCGCTTTCATACTTTAGACCTCACTTGATGATTTCTTTATATATGTTTTCAACCGAAGCGCGTATCAGCCGTTTGAACAAAGGCGCAGCTTTGTCTGCGGCTTCCATAACTTCCTTATGTGTAAGCGGATTTTCTGTAAGTCCGCAGCCGAGATTTGCAACGCATGATATTCCGCATATCTTCATTCCTGCGTGATTTGCGGCGATTGCCTCACAGGCGGTGCTCATGCCTACCGCGTCAGCGCCCAGCGTTCTGCACATTCTGACTTCTGCGGGAGATTCAAAATTCGGACCGGTAAGCTGAATGTAAACGCCCTGCTGAAGCTTTATATTCTCGCTTGCAGCGGTTCTGACAATGATCTCGCGCAGATCCTTATCATATATTTCACTCATATCCGGAAAGCGGGTGCCGAGCGAATCATAGTTTGGCCCGATAAGCGGACTCGGAACAAAATTCGCGATCTGGTCGGTTATAAGCATGAAATCTCCCGCAGAGAAATCCTTGTTTACACCGCCGCTGGCATTGGTCAGAAACAGAACCTTTGCGCCCATAAGCTTCATAAGTCTTGTTGGAAGCACTACGTCCTGCATGGGATAACCCTCGTAGTAATGAACTCGCCCCTGCATTATTACAACCGGAACGTCATTCATATACCCAAGAACAAATCTGCCTTTATGTCCGGGAACGGTTGACGTCGGAAAGCCCTCTATCTCGCTGTAATCCACAGCTGCGACGGTATCTATTTCATCTGCAAGCGCGCCAAGTCCCGAACCTAGAATAATTGCGACCTCCGGGACGAAGTCCGTCTTTTTTCTGAAACTTTCATAGCATTTCTGTAATTTTTCCTGATAATTCATTACAAAACCTTCCTTTCAAGCCGCTTACGGCAGTAAATTTTTGAAAATCTTATTATATGCGCAGGAAACGACCCTGCAAAATGTGAATCCTAATGTGTTTATTATAGCATATTTTTCCTTAAATAGCAAGAAAAAATGCAGCGGAAAAACCGCTGCATCACCTTATTATTCTTCTGGGAGTATATTTCACTCTTTCGCCTTGACGCACAGCATCAAACTTTTTGCTTTCGCGGACGTATTCCACATATATTCCGTCGCGAAAATCGAATGCTTCCGGAGTTTCATAGTACAAAAGCCATGCTTCGTCGTCCGAGATCGAATATTTTGTCCTTGTGTACTCCGTTCCGCAAAATCGGCAGAAATAGTGCTCGTTGCTTTGATAAAGCAATATCCTCACTATATTTCCGCAGCATTCGCACACGCATACAGGCGAGTTATATAACGAGGGTTCGCGTTCGTAGCTCAACGTATCACCGCCTCTTCGGGAGTTTTGGCAAAGCGGGCTTTAAGCTCCTTTTTATTTTTGTACATTCGCTCATCGGCGACCTTGTGTATCTCCTTGAGCGTAATAAGCTGGTCGTCGCTGTTTCTGTAATACGCTATACCAAATGCAATACGCAGATCGAAAGGCTTTTCGTGATTAGCGTTGAACTGTTCAATAAGCGCATTAAACTTATTGATAGCCTTTTCACATTCAAGAGGCGCATGGTTATATGTCGTAATCGCCACAAACTCATCACCGCCCGTGCGATAACAGCTTCCGATAGTGCCGAACGAGCCTTCAATGATCTGCGCGGCAGTCTTAATAAGAAGATCTCCCGCTTCATGACCCTTTGTATCGTTTATTATCTTGAGGTTATTTACGTCAAACTGAACTATGCCGATATACTGATACCTGGACTTCATAAGTTCAAGTTCATCCATTTTCTGCTTGAATGCAGTAGCGTTTCCGATGCCCGTATTAGCGTCCGTAAACGCCATTTTTCCTATCTTGCCTGCCTTTATGCCATTTCTGAGAGCTGCTGCAATTTCTCCGGAAGCGCTGCACGCAGTCGCAACGGTAAGCACGAATATTCCCCAGCGCGAACTTGCCGAAAAATCTCCGCCATTATTTCTGTAATAGTTGAGAACGTCAAAAAGTCCGAACACAACAAAGAAAATTACAGCAACGTAGTAAACCTTTGAATCATCTTTGCTTCCGTTCACTTTTGAAAGATGGCTCGCCATCTCAACAATGACTGTTATTCCCGCAAATAAAAGGTAAATGTGACGTATAAAAGCGCTTGCGCCGAACGACATGACGCCTGTCAGGTCGAGTATTGTCAGTACAAAGAAAACCAAAACGCTCAGCAGAACAGTAACGCGGTAAAGCTGCGTATGCAGGATTTTAAAGTTCTCAAAAACGAACAAAAGCATACACGGAACGGCTGCAAGCAAAAAGATATTCCTGCACTTTTCCGCAAGCAAAATGTTATTAAACGTCTGATAAAACCATACAGACCCGCAAATCAGCCAAAGAGAAAGGAAAAAGCATGAAAATCCGTAGCAAATCATTCCGCGGTAATGTTCGAAAAGCTTGCGCGTGATAATGCCGCAAAGCAGGAACACAATTCCCGCGACGAAAATACATATGCCAAGTATAAGGCACGGAGTAGTGTTTGTCAGGATTTTTTCCGCGACCGCATAAGCTGTTCCGAAATACATATTATCAAGGCAATATTGCCTTGAATAATCCGTTTTATAAAGCTCGAGGCTGATATTTTTTTCCGAATATTCAGTCGAAATGGGAATAAAAAAATACGCCTGATATGATGAAAGCTCAGAGCCGTTCAAAAGTTCATCGGTCGATTTTACGAATGTTCCGTCAATATAGACATTTACACGCAAATTGTTAGAGCGGAAAAACAGCGCCGAATCTTCATTGATTTTCGGGATTTTCTTAGTTAATTTAAGCGGAGTTTCCGTATCAAAATCAGAGCGTTTGTTTGCAATATTTGAAACATCGAAAGCCATGCCGTATTCGTTCAGCCAGCTCAGCGAATAATCCTCCACCGTTCCGCCGCCTATTACGGGAGCATGATTCTCGCCGATGCAGGCAGCATATATGGAAAATCCCAGAGCTGCCGCAATAACAGCCCAGATCAGACATAGAATGATAATGCCGAATTTTTTGGTATACAGCACTATCCTCACTCCTTAATTTTCAATATTGTAACGATAATGTAACCGCTTTTAATATTTTAACACAAAACGCATTATTTTGCAATACAATATGGAAAATATTGGAAAAATCAACAAAAATTTAATCGGCAATAATAACAAAACGACGAAAAAACTATCCAAAATGTTCGAGAATTATTTTTTCAAGTTCAGCCGAATCGGAAGCGAGAGCCTTTGCGCCGCTTTCAAGCAATTCGTCACGCTCTCTGAATCCCCACAAAACGCCGCAGGAGAAAATCCCTGAATTCTGCGCTGTCTGCATATCAACTGAGCTGTCGCCAACGTAAACACATTCCTCGGGTCGGCATTTGATTTCCTCAAGCGCCTTTTTCACCCAGTACGGGTCAGGCTTTTTCGGCAGTCCCTCAACGCTGCCGAACACTGCGTCAAAAACATCACCGTAATATTTTTTTACCATTTCATTGGCAAAAATATGCGCCTTATTTGTGACGACCGCAAGCCTCACCCCTTTTTGGCGAAGCCTGCAAAGCATTTCGTTCATTCCGTCATACGGTTCTGTTTTATCGTACATATGCTTGTTGTAATATGAACAGAATTCTTCGTAAACTTTTTCGTACACTTCATGCGGCGAGCCGACGGGAATTATGCGTTCTATTAGCTTAGGAATTCCGTTTCCGACAAAATAGCGATATTTTTCGACCTCGTGAGTCGGATACCCCATTACGCAAAGCGCGTGATTTCCCGCGTCGGCAAGATCGTCGAGCGTATTGAGAATTGTTCCGTCCAAATCAAAAATTACACCATTCATTTTTTTGCTCCTTTATTGACACAAACTGAAAAATACATTATAATATATTGCAGCAACGCAATACATTCACATATCGAGGTTTTTATGAACAATTTTATATGTCCTATCTGTCATGAACCGCTCTTGCTCAAAGAAAACAGCTATTTCTGTACAAATAACCACTGCTTTGACCGCTCCAGAAAAGGATTTGTAAACCTGCTTCGTTCAAATAAATCCAGTCACGGCGACGACAAACTTATGATTCAGGCACGCAAAGCATTTCTCGAAAAAGGATATTATCGACCGCTGCTCAACGTCCTTGAAGATCAGCTTCTTTCGATTGCTAAAAGCGGAAATACCATTCTCGACTGCGGCTGTGGCGAATGTTGGTATACAGCCAATCTTTATGAAGCGCTGAAAAAAAGCGGGATTGAAACCGATTTTTTCGGAATTGACGTTTCAAAAGAAGCCATTTCCGCAGGCGCTTCAAGAAATAAAGCCATTTACCTTGCCGTTGCAACGGTTTTTGACGTTCCGCTGCCCAATAAAAGCTGTGACATAATTCTTTCTTTGTTCGCACCGTCCGCTCCAGACGAATATCTGCGTCTGCTGAAAAAAGGCGGTTATTTCATCACTGCATTCCCAATGGAAGAACATTTGTGGGAATTAAAACAGGCAGTCTACGAAAATCCGTACAAAAATACCGTTTCCGACATGAAAATGAACGGATTTGAACTTATAAAAAGTAATGTCGTTCATGAAACAGTAAAAATATGTACAAATGAGGATATTCTGTCATTGTTTTCAATGACTCCGTACTATTATAAAACGTCCGCTGCCGACAGGGCTAAACTGGACACACTAAATGACCTTTCCGTTCAGATTCATTTCTGTGCGGCAGTCTACCAAAAGCTGTAATCAGTCTATCATTGCAATATTTACGTCAACTTCACCCTCAATACCGTCAACAAATGCGGTTCCGTACTGCCAAACATCAAAATTGTAGCAATAATTCAGCGTCGTATCATAGTAAGCAAACCATATCGGATATTTTTTTAGCTGCCGCAGGTCGTATTTTAAAACTGCCTGCTTCTTATTTGTATATATCATGGATTTGTAACCCGCGTCCTCGATCGTTTCGCAGAAAGCGATCGCGCTAAGAGTGAGAGTCTGCGGCATAACATCTTCGGTGCGCGGCGCGTCCTCTCCGCTCGGAACAAAAACTGTTTCCCAGTCGAACACGATCGGATATTCAAGAGGCCTGCCGTCCAGTATTTCAAGCACGAATTTTGCTTCTTCAACTGCCTCATCGGGAGTTATCGCCTGCGAAAAGAAATACACGCCAGCGTCAATTCCCGCAGAGTGTGCGCCGTCATAGTTTGCGGAAAATTTTTCGTCCGCGCAAAGTTTTCCCTCTTCGCCGTAACCGCGGTAGCCTGCACGGATAAACGCAAATTCAACGCCGTCCTCGCGCACCAACTGCCAATTTATATCTCCCTGATATGATGAAACATCAATGCCGAAATATGAAGATTCCTGCCCGTTTTCGTCCGTATATTTCATTCTGCCGCGTTCGTCCGTGCTGAAATTGTTTTTCTTATATGTATTCTGCTTGATTCCCGAAATGATAGGAACCCATGCGTATCCGACGGAGCCTTCATAAATAAGTATTTTTCCGTCTTCTGCTTCTATTCCTTCGACCGTTTCAGGCTCGGAAGGAGCGTCAATAATATTCATCGCCTCAATGTAATTCTCTTCGAGCGCAGTTTTCTCAGCTTTCAGGCTTTCGATATGCTCGTCCTTTTGTGCAAGTTCCTTTTCAGCGGCATTCACCTTTCCGAATGACAAAAAAAGTCCCGCAGCGGCAACGCAAAATGTAAGCGTGGAAACCACAAGTCCTGCAATCGGGAGCGCGTTTGAATTGCGAGGCTTATCATTATGATTTTCAGACGCGACCGGCTGACTTATATGTAAATAAGGTCGGTCATTTTCAGCTATTTTTTCATCTTTCTCATCGGCGGACTGTTCCGTCTGTACGACCTCAATTTCTTCGTCCGCAATGCCTTCCGCTTCGTCGTATACTTCAGAATTATCGACAGTTTCGCTTTCATCCGAGCTACCCTCAGCGGGTGTTTCCGTTTCCGTAAGAATGTCGCTGAGCGACGGAAGTGATTCAGCCGAATTGTCAGTCATCTGCAATTCCTGCATATTTTTTTCATCGCACATTGGAGCCTCCCGTGTTTTCGCAAAATGTCATTTTCTGCTGTTATTTTCCTTAGGAAGCACTGAATAAATCGTGGCACGCATCTTGCTTGCATATTTTCCGCCATTT
>USOZ01000017.1 GCA_900556525.1 uncultured Oscillospiraceae bacterium
CAACCGCGGGCGTGTACACGCGGGCAAAACGCGTGATGAAGTTTTCTGCGCGCGCCTTATGTTCGCCCGCATTTTCAACGAGTTCGAGTATCTTTGATACGGTAGATTCGCCGAATTCCGCAGTAACGCGGCAGCGAAGCAGACCACTGATATTCACGCAGCCGCTTATAAGCGCCGAACCAACGTTCACGTCGCGCGGCACGGATTCACCCGTTACCGAGGACGTGTCTACGGAAGAACTTCCCTCCTCGACCGTACAGTCGAGCGGAATTTTCTCACCGGGGCGTATAACGATAATGTCGCCGATCTTTACTTCCTCGGGGCTTACTTCCTCTATCGCTCCGTCACGCTCAAGATTCGCGCTGTCGGGGCGAATGTCCATAAGCGCCGAAATGCTCTTGCGGCTCTTTGAAACCGCACAGCTCTGGAAAAGCTCACCTACTTGATACAAGAGAACTACCATTACCGCCTCGCGGTAATCCCTGAGACAGAACGCGCCCACCGACGCTATCGCCATAAGGAAATTTTCGTCGAGGAACTGCCCGCTGAACAATCCTCTTACAGCTTTCCAGAGAACGTCATAACCGATGACCAGATAAACTGCGGCGAAGCTGCAAGGCTCTATCCATGCAGGAAGTTCGGCAAACGGGACGATATATCCCGCAGCAAATAAAACCGCCGCAATAATTATTCTTATAAGCGATTTTTTCTGTTTTCTGCTCATAACGGCACCTCTGAAATTACAGATTTATTACACAGTCGGGTTCAATTTTTTTGCAGATCTTAACGACCTTTTTCATAATGTCCTTGTGGCTTGCTTCGTCGGTCGTTATCATCATTTTCTGTGTCATAAAGCTTATCGAAACATTTTCGACGCCTTCAATTTCGGAAACAGCCTGTTCCATTTTTGCCGCGCAGTTTGCGCAATCGAGATCCGTAAGTTCGTACACCTTTTTCATAATCTTTTGTCCTTTCGTTTTATCTTTTTTCAATAACCGCGAATCCGCAAGGAAGTTTTCCGCGGATAATTTTCATTTTGACCCGCCCGAGTCCGCAGCTTTTCAGCATTTCAAAATAACTCTCGGGCGTGTACGAAGTGCTTAATCTGAAGCCTACAAACTTGTACAAACCGATAAGCACGGGCGCTTTTCCGAACGTTAAAAACGTCGGAAGAATAAGCCGTCCGCCCTTTCGGGTAACTCTGTACAGCTCCGAAATCGCCTTTTGGGGATCGTCAATAAGATGAAGTACATTCCCCGCCATAACTACATCGTAGCTCTCGTCCGCGTCGGAAAGCGCTGTTATGTCACGTTCGCCGAACGAAACGTTATTGATATTGTTTTTTCTGCACTTTTTCCGCGCCTGCTCAAGCATCGACAGCGAAAGGTCCGTACACATCACATGACTTGCTTTTTCAGCTGCAGCAAGCGTGAGCTGACCCGTTCCCGCCGCGCAGTCGAGAACCTCTGCGCCAAACGGCACAAGTGTACGAACTCCCGTGAGCATTGTGCGGTAAACCTTTCTGTTAAACCATTGCGCAGCGTCATAAAAGCAAGCGATATTATCCCAGAAGCTCATAAAATGCCTCCTATTTATTCTTCAATATGCTCGATTCCCTGTCCGATTATAGAACGCACATGGTCGTCTGCAAGCGAATAAAAAATCGTTTTTCCCTCTCTGCGGTACTTAACAAGGCAAGCCTGCTTCAGAACGCGCAGCTGGTGCGAGATCGCCGAAACGCTCATTCCGAGCAGCGAAGCTATATCGCAAACGCAAAGCTCGGCTTCAAAAAGCGCGTAAAGGATCTTTATTCTGGTACTGTCGCCGAAAACCTTGTACAGCTCTGCGAGGTCGTACAAAATTTCCTCTTGCGGCATTGATTCCTGTATTTTTTCGATAAGCGCGTCGTGCGCATGGTGAAATTCGCAGGACGGGACCGCTTCTCTGTCTGTCATTTTACCACTCCCTCATTTTAGGATTTGAACACTTGAATGATTGTTCAACTGTTTATGCTTACAGTATAGCACCGCCAACCTGTTTTGTCAATAGGTTTTTTAAAATTTTTCTTTAAAGATTGATTTTCGCTGAAATATATGGTATTATCTTATATAAATTACATGAGGAGCTGAGGAAATGAAAAAACTCAAAATAGCGTGGATATGCTGCTTCGCTGTAGCCGCCGCGGCACTTGCTGTCGGCGCTTCATTCCATGGATACCGCATAAATCCCGACGACGCCGAAAAGTTCAAGCTCGGCGTGGCAATGGGCGTATCAATGCTCGAAATTTTCGCAGTGTCTGCCGCAGCGGGTATTGTGCTGTTTACACTACGGAAAAAGAAAAAGCGAAGTACAACGTTTGAAAGGAATTGAAATGCCCAATATCCTATTTATCTGCCACGGCAACATCTGCCGCTCGCCTATGGCTGAATTTGTCATGAAGGATCTCGTCGAAAAGTGCGGAAAATCCGACGATTTCCTTATCGAATCGCGCGCGACCTCGACCGAAGAAATCGGCAATCCCGTTCATCAGGGAACGCGCCGAAAACTTGCCGAACATGGCATTTCCTGCTCGGGAAAGCGCGCCGTACAGCTTCGCAAAAGCGACTATGAAAAATACGATCTGCTGATATGTATGGACGATTGGAACGTGCGCAACACGCTCCGCATTATAGTCAGCGACCCTCAGAACAAGGTCAGAAAACTGCTGTCGTTCGCGGGTGAATCGGGCGACATTGCCGACCCGTGGTATACGGGAAACTTCGACGAAACCTACGACGACGTTCTGCGCGGCTGCACCGCCCTGCTGGAAAAGCTGACCTGACGCCGCAGCAATCGCGCCGCAGGCTGAACAAAAGTAAAAGGCTCCCGAAAATCGGAAGCCCTTTATTTAACCGCCACGCCGGACATGGAATATAAAACCCGCACGAAGCAGGGTGGGTAAGATCGCTTGACAGGTTCACGCTCCCTTCTTCCGCAGTACGGGAGGTCTGCAATCCGCTGTCATAGAGAAATCCCAATTATAATGTGTTGGATTATAGTAACCATGCGTATCGCACGCAGCAGTAAATTTTTTTATTCTTCGTCGCCGAATTTGTCGTTGAACAATTCCATAAACGCGTCGCCGATCTTCGAGTAAAGTTCCTCGTCGTCAACGGTTTTCAGCGTGCACTGTTCCTCGTTTTCATCGTCGATAACTTCGAGAATGATAAATTCGACCTCTTCGCCGTCAACATCGTCGTCCTCAACGTAAGGCGTGAGCGCCGCGTATGTTTTTCCGTCAAGTTCAACTGTATCAATAAGCTCGAACTCCTCGCCGTCAAGGTCGACGATGACGGGTTCGTATTCTTCTAAATCAAGTTCTTCGGACATAATGTTTTCCTTTCGTGCTTATGCAAATATGATGTGCGTCAACAGTTTTATTATACACCGACGAGGCCAAAAAGTCAATACGATTTTGTGTCGTATTTGTGGTTTTGCTTTGAATTTCCACAGACTGCACATAAGCGTAACCGCAAAATCATGTAATTTGTCACAAATAAACCTGTTGACAAAAGCATATTTTTGTGGTATTCTTATATCAAGGAAAGAAACCGGAGGCTCAAATGAGCAGATAAGGAAGATTTCCCGAGGCTTCAGAAAAGCGTAATTCTAAAAAATCTTATCTTCTTTCTATACAGTAAGATTTCGGCAATTCTGAGATGCATCGCTCGTCCGTTACCGCGATGTAAATTTAACCGGAAAGGAAGCGAGTCCAATGGAAACAGAAGAGATATGTGAACAGTCTTTATCGGGCGTTGGCTCGTCCGGAAACGAAAGGTAACAAAAGAAACGATCGGCTCGGCGTATACGCACAGGGCAGATGTTCAGAACAGAGCGTTTAGCTTTAATTCCTGTTTCGGAAGCACAAACGATAAAGGCACGCTGTATAGAACACGAAACGGTTATAGAACCGATTTCCGCTATATGCGTTAAAATAAAAAATTGAAATTTTTCTTAGGAGTGGTTTCCAATGCACTTCATCAAGGTTCAGACATTCTAAAGAAAGGTAAGAACTCCGATGTACGCATAATTACAATTCAGGAACTACTACGAAAGGTAATTATTCCGATGCAGTAAGCAAGTTTAAAATTGAATAACATAACAACAGGCTGTGCAGATGCGCAGCCTGTTTTGCGTTTACCGAAACCACAGCGCCCGATACTCCTTTCGGAATATCGGGCGCTCGCTTTATCGTCATCTTTCTTTATTTTTTTCACGCTGCCGCCTGAGCCGTCCCGCCGCGGCAAGTCCTCCCGCAAGCGCCGTGCAGAACACAAACGCCTGCATATCAAGACCGCAGCCTGTATTAGGATTTTCGGATTCGTCCGAAAAATGTCCGCCAAGATCAATGTCGATCTCGCCGCTAACGTCGGAAACCTGCTCTGTCCAGCCCGCATAAACCGTTCTGTCGCGGTTCAGCTTGACAGACGTGATTTTTTTCGTCAGCTTCTTATCGCTGTACCAGCCGTCAAAATCGTACCCTCTTCTCGTCGGCTCATATTCGGATAAATCAACGCTTTCGCCGCGCGTCAAACTTATATCGGGAATACCGCTGCCGCCGTTCATTTCAAAACTGAGCGTAAAAAGCTCAGGCTCGTCAATTTTCTCGGGTTCAACAACGGGGATACTGCGCTTCTCCTTGTAAGCGCACACGGCGCAGACGCGCTCTTCCCTGCCCTCGCTTTCCGTGGTCGGCTGTAAGGTCACCACCCACTCTCCGAAATCGTGCTCCGCCCTATCCTTTATGCTATCGGCTCTGTTAGGACAGTTCATGTTCGTACATTCATGCCAATGCTCTGTGGAATTTTTGCTCCAATCGCCGTAGGTATGCACATGATGAGCGGGAAGGAAAACAGGAACACTCGGGATAAAGCTACGCACATATCCACATTCATCACAAACATTATCCTTTTCATTGTCGTAAACGTGCGTCGTCCTGTCCGTAATGCTTCCGAGCCTGTCGGGGCAGTTCTCGTCGGTACACTCATGCCAATGCTCGGTCGAATCGCTGCTCCAATCGCCGTAGGTGTGATTATGAACAGGCGCAGGGTTCTCCCACGCAGGGTACAAAACTATAGAGCTGTTATCGCTGTAAATTCCGCCAAGCTCATATTCGGTAGTTCCGCCCTCAACGGTCGTCCAGCCAAGCTGCGTATATCCCTCGCGCGTGAAAATTCCGTCTTTAAGCGTGAGTTCTACGTCGAAAATCTTTGTGTCGGTCTGCGCGTCTGTTTCAATAGTATTGCTGTCGGGTTTATATGTCACAGAAAAGCTAAGTTCGCCGTCCGTCCACTGCGCAGTCAGCCTGTTCAAATCCGAAGCGACTTTATCTCCGGGAGCATAAAGAACGCCGTCGCTGCCGAGCCACATAAAATAGCTGTCGTTATTTCCATCGGGACGATTCAAACCCTCTGACGGCGGTGCAGTAAATTTCTCGCCGTTTTTTACGATCGTTTTTATGTTCGCGGAACTTTCGCCGAGCTTTCCTCCGTTAAGGTCAAGCACCACCTCTTTCAGTCCGTCGGTTCCAAGCGCGTCAACATCCATAACTTCAAGAACAGGCAGGTAAGCGATTTGCTGCGAATGTGATAAGGTGCCATCACGCCAATGCCATCTTCGTATAGTGGTTTCTCTGGAAAATTTGTATCCGCGAGCTACTATAGGTGTAGTTAACCAGAAATCTTCAGGCATTGCACAGAGGTCCTGTCCCCACGAATAAAAGTTAGTCAGCTTAAGATAATCAGGATTCTTGTCAGCTATTGTATCCCACTCGTTGTTGATCGGAAAGCCATACCACGCGAATCCTTCTGTATAAATATCACTCTCCGAATGCTTATTCATTGCGCCGCTTCCCATAGACATAGCGCGAATGCTATAATTTATGCCGTTATTTAAATAATTCTTGCCGAAAATAAGCCCTGCATCGTTAAGTTCACACCAACTGACACCTGAGAATATATCGCCATAAGACACAAATAAGCTGTGCGAATATTCGTTCTGCCGCGCGAATTCTTCCGTTGTTACCATTTCCGATGAAAGTTTATAGGCGCTTACTGTTCCCGCATATATAAACGGAGCATAGTGCAAAGTTTTGTCCGGCATATAATTTGTTACCAAAACAGAACCATATTTCGAAGAGGTAACGGTTTTCGGAAGTTCTGAAAGGTCAAAATAATACATATCGCCGGGTTCGAGAGAAAACTGTTCTATATATTTATACTGTGCGGTAAGATTTTTTACATTGGCGGGAACGCTGTCGCCGGGAGCATAGATATTGCCGTCGTCGTCTTTCCACCTGAAACCGTCTTTATCGCAGCACTTCGACATACGCAAGCCGTCGGCTGATGGCGCGGTAAATGATTCGCCATTTTTTACAACAATCCTGATTTGTTCATTCACGAATTCTGAGTCGACTATCGCATAGAAATGTCCGAGATTAAGCGTAACAACTTTTAATGCGTCTTTTCCAAGCTCATCGGCATTCAGAACTTCGAGAACGGGACGGTATCCGTCGAATGACATATTAATGCCGCTCCGTCTGGTGGACCAACCTCTTGCCGAGGAATCCTTTCCTCGGGCTGCACGCCTGTCCTTTTCAGACGCTGACGAATCCTGTCCCCATGAAAGAATATTTTCAAAATTTTTGATATATCCGCCGTATTTGTTCAGTATTTGATCCCACTCATTATTCGTCGGCGAACCTCTCTTCGAATCGCCCGAGCCTGTTTTACTGCTTCCTACGGACGGAGCGCGCATACGATAGCTTATGCCGTTGCTTGTGTAGGTCTTGCCGAAAATGAACTTTCTGCTGTTCAGCCTGGACCAGCTTACCTCATATTTTACGTTATAATTCGCGATAAACAGGCTGTGCGCATATTCGTTTTCGTTAGCATATTCGGTTGTGGTTTGAGTTGTTGTCGCAAGTTTATAAGCGTTCACAGTTCCAACATATGTAAACGGGACATAATGCAGCGACGTGTCGGGGAGCGCAGGATTTGTTTTCCCGTAAAAATTCTGATTCGATATATCAAAATAATACGTTATCCCATCTTTGAGTGAAAACTGCTCGGCGGGCTGCGCCTTTTCCATATCAGCCGACGCAGGCAGTGAAATAAACGCCAGTATCACGCACAAGCAAACCAACGCCGCATAAATTCTTCTTTTCATTATTTTTTACCCTCCCAATTCTGTACTGAGTTTTCTTTTTGTGCATTTTGAGTGCAAAAATCCTTTTCTCTGAATTTCATGCGCATTACGGTGAAAATTACCGCCGCGGCAAATGAAACAACGCCCACCAGCACATAACCGCCAACGTCCTCATGAAGCAGGACGGAGGCGTACATTCCCTGCGCAGTCAGTGTGTGCGATTGCCCGATAGCCTCGCGGACCGCGCCGACGAGAAATGCGAACAATGCCAAGCACAAAGCGATCTGTCGGCAGATTTCGCACCGATTTTGCCTGCTGCGTTTTTCAAGTATCTGTTTTTTCACTAATTCGACGCGCTTTTGAGTATCATACATATCCGCGCCCTCCCTTTTAAAAAAGCTTTCACCTTATAAGGTACAAAAAAGCGAAAAAACTCTCACCCAAAAATGAAAAAAATTTTATCTCCGCTTTCTCGCCGGTACCGAAGCCGACAGCTTCCACACCGCCATAATCAGCACAGGCAGGGCGTACGCAATATACTGCGCCGCGCCGCCGTAAGCAATCAGGAGATTATATACCGCGTGGAATGTGATTGCCGCTCCGAGCAGTCCGCACGTTCCCGCAATTTTCAGCCATGTCCGCTGCCACGCGTACACAAGCCCGCTTCCGACAAGCGCACCGCAGATAACGTGCATTGCACCGGTCCCGAATCCACGGAAAAATATAAAAGAAAAATACTCGGTCCCGTTTTGTATCAGATAGCAGATATTCTCAAACGTTGCAAAAGAAACGGCGGAAATTATCGCGGCGGACTTGATTTTATCGGGCTTCGGCTCAAATACCAGTAAATAAAACAACAGCGGCAGGAGCTTAATGACTTCCTCGGTCACGGGGGCTATCTCTACAGTCGCAATAAATGCGTCAGCCTCATAAACCGCGGCGAAAAAGGTGTTGATATAAGCGGACAGCAGGCACGCACCCATTCCCGCAAAGCAAAATAAAAAGAAACGTATATTCCGCTTACCCATACAGATCGCGGCAATAAGCAAAGTCGAAAAAATGCAGATAAACACATTTTCTATATAGGTCATGACTTCACCGCCTTTCCTGCGGCGGGCAGAAATCCGAGGATAGAACCCGTCAGCAGAATGTCGAACCAGAAATACGGATTAAGGAGCGAATCTCCCTGCCAGAAACAGCCCGATGTCCAAAGGCAGTATTCCACAGCGGAAAAAAACAGCACCATGATATGAAAACGCCGCGTATCCCGCCCGCTTTCCGCGCGCTTTGCATAAACAAGCCCGCGTATCGAGCAGTACGAAATGCAGATCACAAGCCCGCACCAGATAAGGTTTGAAAGAACGTCTCCGTATACGCAGTAAAGCGCGCACAGCGGAACTCCTATCAAAGGTGCGAGCCACATGGCACGGCATTTGAAAGCGCGCTCCTGCGCGTCGGACAATTCATATTGCAGAATACGAAGAAAAATAACGCTTGAGACCCAGCCGAACTCGGACACATAAAAGACCTGCGGCGTTTTTGAAAATAAAAGCAGGTAAAGAGTCCAGTAAAGCGAACCAAGCGCGAAACAACCGTAAAAACAGGTCAGCAGAAAATACGGCTGGCTGCGGGTCCTGTAAAACCGCATAATTGAAATGCAAAAGCCGAACAGCGCGGCGAAAAGCTGCAAAATATTTTCAGTCAGCTCTATCATTTTCGTCCTCGCTTTCGTCGTTCTCCTCTTCGCTGTTCATGCGGCGTATACGAAAGCACAAAACGGTAACGCACACTCCGAGAACAAAAGCAAGCACCCCTGTGACAATATACCCGAGAGCCGCATTGCCGTTAAAAATGCTTGCCGCCGTTTCAAAAGCGGAATAGCCATCGGGCTTGATTTTCGCAATAATTTCAGGCATGAAAAACGAAGCGCAGATAACTAGGGCAAGCGATACCGCCGCGCCGAAAGCTGCTGCGATACGTCTGCGCAAAATTATTTTTTTCACTTGCCTTTCGGCAATTCGTCGCTTAACTTCGGCAGTTCGTTCATCATTACTCCGCATTTGTGATTCCCTCCCTTTCAAGCAGTCCGCGCAGACTTTCCTTTCCCCGATAAACCATGTTCGTTATCTGTTTCACATTTTTCCCCATGACCTTCGCAGCCTGCAAATAGCTCATATTTTCAAAGTAAACCAGATACAGCGCTTCGCGATAGCTCGGATTAAGCTCGCACATGCAGATATGCAGGATACGGTTTCGTTCATTCGTCTGAGCGACTTCATCGACCAGTGCCGCTCCGTCAGGCTCGTCATTCAGATTTTCAAGGCTGAACATGACCCGTCCCTTGCTCTTATGCCGAAGCGCCATGTGCCGCGCCGCTTTATAAATATACGCTTTTAAACACCCGTCGCGAATACGCGGCTTTTTCGCGAATAAATATGAAAAAACTTCTATCATCAGCTCTTCCGCTTCATGAACGTCATGCAGATAGCCGTTTATGTATAAGGTCAGCGGGCTGCCGTATTTCTCGACAAGTCCGCTAAGACCGCTTTCGCTGCCATTCAGATATTGTCTGTATAAATCCTCATCGGAAACCATGCCGTCAGCTCCCCCCACTTCCAATATTTAACGCAGTATCTCAATAAAAATATTATATACCAATATCGCGGGAAATGCAAGTCATACGGGCGGCTGAAAAAGCTGATACATATTTCTAAAATTTTTTAAAAAATCACTTGACATGGAGTCAACTCCAGGTGTTATAATATACTCAACGCAGAAAAGCGGATTATTCAGCAGAAAGGATTGATTTTCTTGAGCAAAAACATTCTTATCATCTCGGCAAGTCCCAGAAAAGGCGGGAACTCCGACACACTCTGCGACGAATTCATGCGCGGAGCAGCCGAAAGCGGAAACAGCGTTGAAAAAATACGCCTTTCCGAAAAAAATATCGGCTACTGTAGGGGCTGCGGAGTCTGTAACACGACCCACAAGTGCGTACAGAACGACGACATGGCTGAGATTCTCGGCAAAATGGTAAACGCCGACGTTATCGTGCTTGCAACGCCCGTTTATTTTTACACTATGGACGCGCAGCTTAAAACGCTTATCGACCGAACCGTTCCGCGCTACACGGAAATTTCGGACAAGGAATTTTACTTTATTGCGACCGCTGCGGATACCGATGCTTCAATGCTCGAAAAAACAATAGAAAGCGCCGAGAGCGGCTCCCGTCCCCGAGACATTTCCGACAAAATGGAACACCTGAGGGAGCGCTACTGCGGCGATAATTCCTGTTGCCGCGATTATAACTTTGGCGATGACCGCCTTTTTGCTGATTGCGATAGAGTTGTTCATTTTAAAGACCTCCTTATGCGTTCTTGCCCATTTCATAGGCTTCTTTCATGAATTCCCGCTGCGGCAATGCTCCCGTTTATGATAATCGAGCTTGGAGTTTACGGGCTTGTTTCGGGACTTTTATCGAAAACTAAGCTCAACGGCTTTGTAAAGCTGCTTATTACGCAGGTCGCAGGCCGCGCGGCGAGAACGCTTGCAGTAATTGCGGCGATATACCTTTTCGGAAACGCAGAGCTTACGCTTGCGGCTATCCCGCAATTTATCGTTACGGGGCTTTTCGGAATAATGATCCAGTGGGCGGTTATCCCGCTTCTCTCCGAGCGTCTGGAGCGCGTAAAAAAGCTGTATGAGTGATATTGAAAAAGCAAAAAAGCTGCTTTCGGGCGGAAATTTCACCTGCGTACTCTGCAAGGGCGACACGTCATACACAAGTACGGGAAAAGGCGTTTCGCCGATGCTGACGTTTTTGGAAAACGGCACGGAGCTTCGCGGATTTTCGGCTGCCGATAAAATTGTCGGAAAGGCTGCCGCAATGCTTTTCGTCTGCGCAGGCGTAACGGAAGTGTTCGCCGAAGTCATGAGCAAAGCAGCGGTGAATTACCTTAACGAACGCGGCATTGCCTGCTCGCACGGCGTGCTCACCGATAAAATAATCAACAGAAAAGGCGACGGCTTGTGCCCAATGGAGCTTGCCGTTATAGACATTGAAGACGAAAAACTCGGATTTTCGGCAATAAAAAACAGATTTGACGAAATCAGAAGAAAAGTGTGAAAGGAAATAAAAACATGAAAAAATTAGGATTCGGCTTTATGCGGCTGCCGCTTCTCGACAAGAACGACCAGACAAGTTTCGATATTCCGCAGCTCTGCGAAATGGTCGATAAATTTCTCGAAAGAGGCTTCACCTATTTCGACACAGCGTATATGTACCACGATTTCAAGAGCGAAAATACTCTTAAAAAGGTGCTTATCGACCGTCACCCGCGCGAAAATTATCTCGTCGCGACAAAAATGCCGACAATGTTCCTGAAAAAAGCTGAGGACATGGAGCGCATATTCAACGAACAGCTCGAAAAGACAGGCGCGGGATATTTCGACTATTACCTGCTGCACTGTCTGAATATCGAAAATTACGCGACCGTTCAAAAGTTCGACGCGTTCGGCTTTGCTCTTCAGAAGAAAAATGAGGGAAAAATCAAGAAGCTCGGATTTTCGTTCCACGACACAGCCGAACTGCTCGACGAAATCCTCACCGCGCACCCTGAAACCGAATTTGTCCAACTTCAGCTTAACTACCTCGACTGGGATAACGAATCCGTTCAGTCGAGAAAGTGCTACGAGGTCGCGGTAAAGCACGGCAAGGAAATAATCGTAATGGAACCCGTAAAGGGCGGAACTCTCGCTAATGTTCCCCCGAAAGCCGAAAAACTGCTCAAGGACCGCGAACCCGATATGTCCGTTCCGTCTTGGGCGATACGTTTCGCGGCGAGCCTCGACAATGTAATAATGGTACTGAGCGGCATGAGCGATATGGCTCAGCTTCTCGACAACATGGGCTATATGGAGAATTTCAAGCCGCTTTCGGACGAGGAAAAGGCTGTCTGTATGCAGGTTCGCGACATTATCAATTCGTCTATCGCCGTCCCCTGCACCGCCTGCCGCTACTGCACCGACGGCTGCCCGATGAATATTCCGATCCCCGACTATTTTGCGCTTTACAATGCGGAATTACAGGAGATCGACAAGATCTTCAACGTTCAGACAACGTACTACGAAAATCTCTCACAGACTCACGGAAAAGCGTCCGACTGTATCGAGTGCAGACAGTGCGAACAGCACTGCCCGCAGCACATTCACATTGTTGACAACCTCAAAAAGGTTGCAAAAACATTCGAGGTCTGAGCCATGACAATATCCGAAATTGCGAAAAAATACGACCTCACTCCCGACACGCTGCGTTATTACGAACGAATCGGGCTTATCCCGCCCGTTCCGCGCAACGCAAGCGGTCTGCGGGACTATGACGAGGAATCGTGCAACTGGGTCGAATTTATAAAGTGTATGCGAGGCGCGGGACTGCCGATAGAAGTTCTTATCGACTATGTTCAGCTCTTCCGAAAGGGCGATTCGACCGTCACCGCACGTAAGGAAATACTTATCGAACAGCGCGAAATTCTCCGCGCAAAAATCGAGGAACTTCAGAAAACGCTTGCAAGGCTCGATTATAAAATTGAGCTTTACGAAAGCGGAAAGATGAAAAAGTGCGAGGAAAAGCTGAAAAAATGACCTGAACAAAAAGCGGGTATGCAGGATAAAACTGCATACCCGTTTTATTTTATTTATGCTCCGAAGCTTCCGTATTTCTGTACGAACTGCTGAGTGTTCAGATATTCAAATCCAAGCACGTCGGTAGAAATATGGCAGCTCGACGAATACAGCATGACTCCCTCCCAATCGCCCTTTTCATAGCAGCATGAAAGGTGATATATGTCGCTGAAAATTCCACCGCCGTGAATACTCTGCTTTATCTCCTCCGAAACAGGCAAGTCGTCAAGCGCCTTTGAAAGCGCCGCGTCGGTACTTCCCGTTACTATTGAAATAAGTCCCATGAGATAGGCTTCCATGCTTCGCGAGCCTACTCCGCCGCCTGAGTTGAGCGAAATTCTTTCGCAGAAACGTGCGCGGAACAGCGCGAGCCGCAGTATTTCCGCAGGCGCGTTGCGGTTGAGCCGCTGAAGTCCGACAAGGTATATCCACTCTTTAAGGCGGTCAATACCGAGCATTACAAGCGCCTGCTGAACCGTCGAAACAGTGTTGCTCTTGTCCGCGCATATCTGATTTATCACTTTAAGCAGCTTTATCGTAAGCACGGGGTCGGTCGAAATTACCGCCGATATGTACGAAATGTTAGGTTCGGGGCTGTACAAAAGCGCAAGTATCTGCAAAAACGTCTTTATCATGGGTCCGCCCGAGCGCTTTGTTTCAAGCACGGGCTTTGAATAAAACTCGCCGCGCACATAATCTATGCCGTTTTCGCGCACAAATTCAAACTGATCCTGCGTTTCAACATTGTCCACAACGCTCAGCTTGCCCTTTTCGCGGCATTTTTTCACGGTAACGGTTATGTCGTCCACGTCGGAATTTATATCAAACCTGATAACATCAGCAAAATTGAACAGCTTTGAATGATCCTCGGAATACGTCATTCCCGATATTGCAATTCTATACCCGAGCCGCTTCAGCTGCATACACTTCTGGAGCGTTTCCGCGTCGGCAAGCATTTCCGTTGACGCAGCGATTATCAGCTTTTCCTTTAAGAACAATTCCTGAAAATTCTCTTTAAGCAGCCGCGGAGAAAAGCGCACATAGACCGTCTTTTGCTGAAAAAGCGTCTGCATATTTTCTTTCAGGTAAAGCTTTGCGTTTTCAATTTCCTCATCTGTCGCCTGTTCGTCGGACATTTCGGGATTTTCGGGCGAAACAAAGCAGTATAAAAGCTCATACGCGTCGGTCACGCCCTGCTGATTGAAAATAGGCTGTTTTGAAATCAAAAAGCTCATATATTCAAGGATTCCTTCCGTAAAATTTATGGCATCGCCGCACAATTAACGTCTGCCGCCTTACCACTCGATCTCTTCAACAGGCGTCGGGTTCTCGTTAAGTATAACCTCTCTGACCTTGCTGTTCTTTAGCCTTATCACCCTGTCCGCCATAGGCGCTATCGCCGAGTTATGCGTAACGAGAACAACAGTCATACCGCTGTTGCGGCAGGTGTCCTGAAGCAGCTTTAGTATCATCTTGCCCGTATTATAGTCGAGAGCGCCGGTAGGCTCGTCGCAAAGCAGCAGCTTAGGCTTTTTCGCGAGCGCGCGGGCTATTGCGACACGCTGCTGTTCGCCGCCCGAAAGCTGCGCGGGAAAGTTGTCCATTCTCTCCGAAAGCCCTACCTGCGCGAGAATTTCCTCTGCGGGGATAAAATCCTTGCAGGTCTGCGCGGCAAGCTCGATATTCTCCTTCGCCGTGAGGTTCTGGATAAGGTTATAGAACTGGAAAATAAAACCGATCTCATAGCGTCTGTATGAAATAAGCTCTTTTTTTGAGTATTTCGCAATGTCTTTACCGTCAACGAGTATGCTGCCCTCGTCGATAGTGTCCATTCCGCCCAGCATATTCAGCACAGTCGTTTTTCCCGAACCCGACGGTCCGAGAACTATTGCCAGTTCGCCTTTTTCTATTTCAAATGAAATTCCGTCCGAAGCGTTTATGGTTATTTCGCCCATCTGATACCGCTTATAGACATCCTTTACGGTCACAAAGCTCATTACCTGCTCCTTACCTTATCTTAATTTCGCCGTCGCTGTCCATGCGCACCACGCACTGCCCGTTGAGCTTGTCAACGACAAGCTGTTCTCCGTTTATTTTTATTACAACTCCGGGGAAAAGGCTTCTGCGCACGCGTATGCACAGGTCGCTGTTGTTGTCGATTTCTTCATTGATCTGCTTTATGCGGTCGAGCATATCCTTTATCTCGCGCCGATGAACAAACTTCGCGCGGATAGACGTTGTAAGCATTTCTTCACGCTCCGGCGTGATTCCGCCCGCTTTTTTCTGTTCCTGAAGCGCGGTGCATATTTTTTCTATTTGGTCAAGCTGCCGCCTGAATTCGGCGATGCGCTTCGTTTTATCGTTCTTTTCCTCCGCGAGAATTGCAATGTTTCCGAGAACGAGCATAGTTTTCGCGTATGTATCAGAGCCGATTATGTTCGCCTCGATATTCGACAGGCAGATATACTTTCCGCCGACGATAGCGCCCTTTCCGTTTGAAGCGGAAAGCTGTCCGTTACAGAACGCCTGACACGCGACAAAGCTCTGCGCGGTCAGCTTTTCCTTGGCGTTAAGCGTACAGTTCTCGAAAAACGACGCAGAAATATTTCTTCCCGAAAGGTCAGCGGCAACAGCGCCGATGCGAATTGATATATCCCCGTCCGCCGCGATCTTCGTACCCGTAACCGTCCCGAGAACGGTCACGCTTCCGTTTGCGCGTATCTCATACCCCTCGTTAGTGTTGCCCTTTATGGTTATGTTTCCGATAAAGTCGATATTGCCGACCGACGCGTCAACATCGCCGTTTATAACGACTTCCTTATCAACAACGAAATGGTTCTTGTTCCAGCGGAGATTTCCCGAAACCGCCGCAATGAGCTTTCTTCCGTCCTCGGTCAGCTCAACGCCGTTTCCGACAACGAACACAGGCTGTCTGCCCGGACACTGTGCAACAGCCGCGCCGCGTATATCCATTCCGGGTTCGCCCTGCGTTTCGGGCGTAATTTCTGCAATAACAGTACCCTCCTGAATATTTCGGATAAAACCAAGGTCGCGGTAGTTTACGTTACCGAACTCATCCTCGACAAACTCCTGCGTATCTTTATGCTCGAATTTATATGTAACAAAGCCGTCTGTTCCGTCTACAGGATAATCTCCTCGGGCAATGACTATGCTGCGCCCATACTCTTTTTTCTCAAAAATATCGCGCATCGCCTGCTCGTTCAGATTCCGGCGAATACCGTTCTTTGCCGCTTCAGCGCAAAGCTCGTCGTATGTAACGGGCTTTCCCCCGAACTGCTCCTCGTTTATGATAACGCTTGCAGACATATATTTGTCGTCAATATTAAAAGTGATACTTCCGTTGATAGGTTCCGGCATATCATTCCCACCTTTCCTGCGGAAAATGTCATTTTCGTATTTCACCGCGCGGCAAAATACTTCTCCTAAGGAAGTGCTGATTAAATCGGGTATGCAGATTGCGCAGACAGATTTTTCGTAG
>USOZ01000018.1 GCA_900556525.1 uncultured Oscillospiraceae bacterium
TGCAGTTACTTTTTCTGCTGCTTTTGCTACCGGAGCCGGAGTTCCGCTTTTGTCACAAAAAAAAGCCGACGGCTCCCGTGACAATAAAATCACAGAAGTCATCAGCTTAACAGCGGTTTCGGTTTTACCGAGGGAGAACTTCATTCCCTATTTGCCCTTATTATATCACTTTTCGCGTGAAAATGCAATAGCTTTTCTTCAATTCATGAGATTTTCGGGGTATTTGCCGTTTTGGATATATTCGCGGACGCTGAGCCTTACCGCTTCAACGTCCTCGGCGAACGTCATTCCAAACCAGCGGCTTTCCGTTTTGATAACGCGGACGGTGCATTTTTTCTCGCGAATAAGGCGGTCGATCGCTATCGGAACGAGAAATTCCGAACTGTTTACGTCGCTTTCGTCCACTTTTTCCAGAAACTCGCGGAACTGCTCCGAAAGCCGCGCCATGTAGTCCTCGGTAAAGCACCACATATTCATGGAAGCAACGTCGTTTTCGCTTACTTTCCGCAGTTCTCCGTTATAAGTTCCGCAGATCTCGCCGTTTTCGCCGCGCATAATGCCCTTTGTTTCTTCAAGTTCTGCCAAAAAACCGTCTTTGACAGTGCAGATCCCGCGCGTGACCGCGCCGTTTTCGCTGAGCGTGTTGCCGATTCTGAACCCGCACATTGCGTACTCGGGAACTGCCGCTGCGGAGTTGTCCGCGTGGGAAAGATACTCAAAAATAACGCGGTAAGCGTCCGAACCGTAGAAATCGTCCGCGTTTATTACCGCAAACGAGCCGTGAACGATTCCTGCCGCCGAAAGAACAGCCTGACCAGTTCCCCACGGGCGCGTGCGGAGCGCGGCAAGCTCTTTTCTGACGGGTATGTCGTCTTTTTCCTGAAAAACGTAGCTGACTTTCACCTTTTTCGCGAGTCTGTCGCCAATTTTTTCGCGGAACAGCGCTTCAATGTCGCGGCGGATAATAAAAACAATGTGGTTGAAACCTGCGCGAACCGCGTCGTAGACGGAATAATCCATAAGCAGCTCGCCGTTCGGTCCGATAGGTTCAAGCTGCTTTATCTTCTGTCCAAAGCGCGAGCCTAAGCCCGCCGCCATAATCACAAGCGTTATTTCTTTCGCCATCGCGTTATCCTTTCACATATACAAAAATAAGGGCACGTTTCCGCGTACCCTTACCTGTTTTTGCAATTAGCAGCCGTACTTAGCGGTGCTTACCTTAACGCCGGGTCCCATTGTGGACGAAATGGTGCAGCTCTTGAGGTACTGACCCTTTGCTGCTGCGGGCTTAGCCTTAACGATAGCAGCCATGAGGGTTTCGAGGTTCTCTTCGAGCTTGGTCTGTCCAAAGGAAGCCTTTCCGATAGGGCAGTGGATAATATTTGTCTTATCAAGACGGTATTCGATCTTACCTGCCTTTGCGTCGGTTACTGCCTTAGCAACATCGGGGGTAACGGTACCTGCCTTGGGGTTAGGCATTAAGCCTCTCGGACCTAAAACCTTACCTAAACGTCCGACAACGCCCATCATGTCGGGGGAAGCGATTACAACGTCGAAATCCATCCAACCGTCCATGATCTTCTTAACGGTGTCGTCGTCAGCAACATAGTCAGCGCCTGCGTCCTGAGCGTCCTTGATCTTATCGCCCTTAGTGAAAACTAAGGTTCTTACGGTCTTACCTGTACCGTTAGGAAGAACAACTGCGCCTCTTACCTGCTGGTCAGCGTGACGGGAGTCAACGCCTAAGCGGATGTGAATTTCAACAGTTTCGTCGAACTTAGCCTTTGCGGTCTTGCAAACTAAATCGCAAGCCTCGGGAACTTCATAGAACTTTCCTGCTTCAACGAGCTTTGCGCTCTCAACATATTTCTTTCCGTGCTTCATGTAAAATCCTCCTTGTGGTCAAGCGGTATAAAACCTCCCACGAATAATAGTTTTAATTGGTTAATCAGTCAACAACCTCGATACCCATCGAGCGAGCGGTTCCTGCGATCATGGACATAGCAGCTTCAACGGAACCTGCGTTGAGATCCTGCATCTTCTGCTCAGCGATCTGCTGAACCTGAGCCTTGGTAATCTTAGCAACCTTGGTCTTGTTGGGTGTACCGGAAGCGGTTTCGATACCGCAAGCCTTCTTTAAGAGAACTGCTGCGGGGGGAGTTTTTGTTACAAAGCTGAAGCTTCTGTCAGCGTAAACAGTGATAACAACAGGAATGATAAGACCTGCGTCGTTCTTTGTACGCTCGTTGAATTCCTTTGTAAACGCCATAATATTAACGCCGTGCTGACCTAAAGCAGGACCTACCGGCGGAGCGGGAGTAGCTTTTCCCGCAGGAATCTGTAATTTAATAAATCCGACTACCTTCTGAGCCATTTTAATTACCTCCAAAAAAACTTAAAGAACTTAATTGATTTTTTCAACCGAGGAAAGTTCAAGCGTAGTGGGTGTTTCTCTGCCGAACATGGATACCGTTACAACCACGGTTCCAGCAGCCTCGTCTACTTCCTTTACTGTTCCCTCGAAGCCTTCGAGCGAGCCGTTTACGATATTGACAATATCGCCGGGCACGACCTTGGCCTCCGCAGTCTGTTTAACAACGCCGAGATTTCTCGCTTCCTCATCGGTGAGGGGAATAGGCTTTGATCCGGGACCTACGAAGCCGGTAACGCCTCTTGTATTGCGGCAGATGTACCATGACTCGTCGGTCATGACCATTTTTACATATACATAGCAGGGAAACAGCTTTTCTTCCTTCTGGTTTCCGTCCTTGTCGAGAATGGGCTTTCCGTAATCGTCCGTAGCGGGACCGATAGGAACCATAACGTCTTCGATAAGATGCTGAAGATTTCTGTTTTCCGCAAGCGTTTTAATATCGTTTGCAACCTTATTCTCATATCCGGAATAGGTATGCAGGATATACCATTTTGCTTCTGACATATTTTACCCCTTTAGCCTCTTCGTGTCATTAAACTCACAGATTGCCAAGCAGCAGCTTTATCAGCAGCATGAAGATATTGTCCATGCCCCAGATAGCGATACCGCAGACAACCATTGCAACAATAACGACGATCGTATTGTTGATAACCGACTTTCTTGTCGGCCAGACAACCTTTTTGAATTCGGATCTGGCGTCCTTAAAATACTTGACAACAGACTTCTTCTGCTTTTTCGGAGCGGAAGGCTTTGCTGCTGCTGCTTTCTCGTTTGCCATAGAATCCTCCTTACTTGGTTTCTCTGTGGAGAGTGTGCTTGCGGCAGAATTTGCAGAACTTGTTCATTTCAATTCTGTCAGGGTCGTTCTTCTTGTTTTTCTTGGTGTTGTAATTGCGCTGCTTGCATTCTGTGCAAGCGAGTGTAATCTTAACTCTCATTTTCGGCACCTCCTATTTTATTATTCATTCTTATGAATGAACTAAGCCTCCCTCGGCGGCAGAACCCAGCGCTGCCGGGGAATTTTTCTGTAAAAAAGCGTACAAAAAAATAACCCCCTTTTCGAGGTAAACTTATTTTATCACATTACGGGCGTTTTGTCAAGGGCTTTTCCGCATTTTTATTGTTGTTTGGGTAGAAAATAAGCGATTTTCCGTTCTCGGCATTGCCTATTATTGACAAAAATATTTAAATATAGTATAATCATTATGATACGGGGTTATCCCGCATTAAAACGAAAGGAATGAAAGCTATGAAAATTTGTACCAACTGCGGTTCGCAGTGCATGGACGACAGCAGCTTCTGCACGTCCTGCGGAAGTCAGATGTTCGCGCAGTATCCCGAAAGCGCCCAGCAGCCCGTTCAGCCCCTGCCGCAGCCGCGTGTAAAGCCCGATTTCACCGTGTTCGACCTTATGACGATATTCGGATTTGTTGCGTCGCTCGTGGGACTTTTCCAGATAGGGCTTATTCTCGAGCCGCTTGCGCTTCTCTCAACGATTGCTGGTTTTGCAAAGGGCAAGCGCTGCCGCGGGCTCGCTATTGCGGGATTTGTTATTGCGGCGATAGGTCTGCTTGTGCGGCTTTTTGAAACGCTTTACCGCAACAATGTCATACCGCAGTGGCTTATAAGCGGAGCGTTAGGATAAGATAATTTTTATAAAAACGGCAATATATGGAGGTAATAATATGAGCTTGTACTACAAGCAGCCAAAATATTATGATAAGTTCAAATGTATCGGCGGTGCCTGTCCGGTCACTTGCTGCGGGTATTGGAGAATTGACTGGCTTCAGGAAGAAATAGAGCGGCTTAAAGAAAAAGACTGCTCCGAGGAGCTGAAGAGCCTTATTGACACTTCTTTTGAAGAGATTGAAAATGCGCCGGTCGACAATCTGCACGCAATAAGACTGAATGAAGATTGTAAATGTCCTCTTCAGGATGCCGACGGGCTTTGCAGAGTACAAAAAGAACTTGGAGAGGAATATCTTTCCAGAACCTGCGCAGTTTATCCCAGGAAATTTTTCTGGCATCGCGACGCATTTATAAGAAGCTGCCATAGTTCGTGTCCTGCCGTTCTTGATCTGCTGTCCGAAGACGTCAACGCTTTAAGGTTTGAAAACCGAAAAACTGAAAAGGAACTTAAAATGAGAACTTCGACCGGCAGAGACTCTTCCGAAATGATTAAAAATAATCCTGAGCTTGGATACCGTATTCAGCTTATGGAATTTTATAATAGTATAATAACCTGCCGCGGCGTTTCTCTTGAAACAGCCGTTGTACTCGGCGCTCTTGCTTCAAAGCACTTTGCCGACGCGGTGGGACATGGCAAATATGATGAAATTCCGAAAATTATTGCGGAATATGAAAAAAAGCTTCACGACAGGTCGGTAATTTCGGCTATCGAAGAAATAAAACCGAATCCTGCGGTGCAGTTCAAATTCGTAAACAATCTGCTGCTTACATATTTTGAAGGTTCTAATATTCATATTAACATTTCAAATCTTCACGACGGCGAAAAGGTGATTCCCGAAAGATATAACGAGGGCAAAAAAATTCTCGAAGAAGCTTTTAGCGGCAAAGAATATTTTTTCAAAAATCTTGCGGCTAATATGCTTCTTGAGCAGAGAGTACCTTTTTATATAAAGGATGTTTCGATTCTCGAAAATTACAGCTACTTTGCTCTGACGGTCGCTGCGACGAAGCTCATTTCGATATCGGCGGCACTGAACGCCGAAAATGTTGAAAGGGATGTTAAGTGTAAAATCGCTGTTTTGTCGAGAGTTATGGCGCACAACGCAAGTAAAGCCAAAGACATAGTTGAGGATATGAAAAAGCACGGTTTTACTTCTGCGGCACATATCGCCCTGTTCATAAAATGATTTTGTGCGATTTCAACAAATGCAAGAGGATTTATCCTGCATTTTCTACAAATTGAAAAATTTCTCAAAAAACGCTAAAGTTTACGCGGCGGCGGACGATAAAACGTATGTAAAGGTTAAAGACAGTTTTCCGGAAAACAGTTAAGACCAAAACAAAGCACAAATTTAAGCGGCTCAAACGAGCCAAAACACACAGGATTGACCGAAAGGAGTTCGGTCAATTAAGAATCAAGGAGGAACATTATGGGAATGGTAGTACAGCACAATATTAGCGCTATGAATGCTAATAATGCAATGACAAGAAACGTAAGCGGTTTAGGCAAGTCCACCGAAAAGCTCTCTACAGGTTATGCGATCAACCGTGCAGCAGATAACGCAGCAGGTCTTGCAATCTCCGAAAAGATGAGATCTCAGATCCGTGGTCTTTCTCAGGCTACAAACAACGCTAACGACGCTATCAGCCTTATCCAGACTGCTGAAGGCGGCTTACAGGAAACTGAAGACATTCTCCAGAGAATGCGTGAACTTTCCGTTCAGTCCGCTAACGGTACATACACAGACGAAGACAGAGAGCAGATCCAGTACGAAGTTGACGCTCTTAAGTCCGAAATCGACAGAATCGCTGAATCCACAGAATTCAACGAGATGAAGTTACTCGACGGTTCGCTCGACGGCGTATCCACAGGTTCTACCGATTACGGCCCTCGTTACGGCGTTCTCCTTTCTGCCAACACAGCAACAGGCGGTAAGCTCACCAAGAATACTTCTCTTGAGGGCTCTACAATAACCTCCAGCATTGCCGGTGTTCAGATTGCGCTTGCTGATACAGCTTCCGGCGCAGGCGGCGAAAGTGCTGAATGGGACGCAGCAGGTAAGAAATTAACCTTAAACCTCGTTAAGGGTTCTACTTACACTCAGAGCCAGATTGATGACCTCATCAAGAACGCTACACAGGCTAAGGACACTACTCAGACAGGCGATCCTGCTAACGTAAGCGTTAAACTTAAGAACGGTGTGTTCTCTTTCACTGACGCTGAAAACTACACAACTCAGACAGGCGTTAGAGCTGATTCCGGCGAAGTAGACGTAACAGGTCTCCTTATGACCGGCGGCACGGTTGCAAACGATAAGTATGCAGACAGCGTTAAGTTTACGTCCAATACTTATGGCGAAGACAAGCGTAAAATTACCTTAAAGACTGACGTTGCAGCAGGTAAGGAATGGGTTGAAACCACAGCTAAGGGCAATGAAGGCACAGGCATCAAGGATGGTGAGTTCACACTTCACCTTTCTACCGGCGTTGAATATTCCGAAAGCGATATCGAAAAGCTCCTCGCTAAGGCTGGCCTTGATTATGATATAACATTATCTGACCAGTCTGCTAACCCTGACGGTGATAAGGTTCTCTTCGCTCAGAAGAAGGATACAACCGGTGTTGAAGTTGATATGACTGGTGGCACTGCCGGTGCAGGTCTCGGCGCTGATAAGATGATGGGCGCAGGCGACGGCTTAACATTCCAGATCGGTGCTAACGGCGTTGAAGACCAGAGACTTACTATCAACATTGCTAACATGGGCTCTACCGCTATCGGCGTAAACGGCGTTGACGTATCTACACAGGACGGCGCTAACGCTGGTATCAACAAGATCGACGACGCTATCAAGACTGTTTCTACTCAGAGAGCTAAGCTCGGTGCTGTTCAGAACAGACTTGAGCACACAGTTAACAGCTTAAGCACAGCAGAAGAAAACCTCCAGTCCGCTGAATCTCAGATTCGTGATACTGATATGGCTGCTGAAATGATTAAGTACACTAAGTCCAACATTCTTCAGCAGGCTTCTCAGTCCATGCTGGCTCAGGCTAACCAGCAGCCTCAGGGCGTTCTCCAGTTACTCGGCTAATAACAGATTGGTCAAAGCAGCTTAAAAGAATGGCTTAACAGGCGCTTAAAGCAACTGAATAAAGTACAGCCCTCGCACACGCGGGGGCTTCTTTATGTATTTTTTACATATCAGCTATTGCATTATTGGCCGAAATATGGTATAATATTTATACAAAAATAAAGAAAGAGGTGATTCCTGTGGCGCAATCGCGGTTCTGCTTGTGGTTAGACGGTCAGCGGATATACGGTATTCGCGCGCTTCGGGAGCACTTTGATACGTCCGTCCTTATCGGCTATCTTATCGGCGGCGGGCTTGAGCTTTGGCTCGAATCGCTCGGTGAAAACGCGATACTTGAACGCGTTCGGGGAATCGACCGCGGCGGAAATCTCGCCGAGCAGTTAGCATACGTTTTCGGTGTTCGTCCCGAGCCGCGCGAGGCGGTAATGCTGAATCTGTCGGCACTTGAAAAGGGAAGCGAACAGCGGCGTGCGGCAGCGCAGCTTCTTCCGAAGCACGAAGAAAAGCTAGAAAAAGCTGCTGAAAGTCAGACACAAAAGCCCGAAGATCTTGCGGCGTCGAGTTTTCTTTTCAAAAGCTCGTTTATCGGCGGCTCTTTTACTTTCGGTTCGGGAGTTTACGGCTCTTTCCGTGTAGGTTCGTTTAGAAAAGGCTCGTTCGGTTCATTCGGGCGCGGCTCTTTCGGCTCGTTTGGTTCGGGAGTCGGAATGGCGGCTCTTCATGCGGAATTTATCGGCGGCAGTTTCAGATATTTTTCGGGAAACGCTGAAATAACGCAGAGTGAATACAAAAAAACTATGATAAATCTCTCCTCGTGCCCGCTTAACCGCTATGGGTACGGGATAAATCTTGTATAGGTATAAAATGAAAGCAATTCATGTAAATTCAACGCTGCCGTTCTTTGCAAAGCACAAGGACGGCATTTATTCTATCGAAAAATTCAGCCTCTATACGACCGTTATTTCCGCGCTTCAATGGCGAAAAATGAACGGCGAGATTTTTATGTGTACCGACGAGATCGGTGCGGAATATTACCGAAAACTCGGTATTGAACAGGTGTGGAACGGCATAAAAACGGTTATCCCGACCGATATGGAGGGAATCGACCCCGTGATGTTCTGGGCGGCGGGAAAGCTGCTGGCAATGCGTGAAGTGAAAGGCGATTACGCGCTCGTTGACGAGGATTTTATTGTGTGGAATCGGCTGGATTTGCCGAAAACGGCTGTTGCTGTCGCGCACCGCGAGGATATTTCTCCCGATATTTATCCCGACCCCGACAGTTTCGGCATTGATTTCCCGTTGCTGAAAAAATTGGACAAATCTATTCTTCCGTGCAATACGGCGTTTCTCTATATTCCCGATGAATCGTTCCGCGATTTTTACGTCAACCAGTCCATTGCGTTCATGAAATCGGCGGAAGGCTGCGGGGATTACCTTTGCCGCATGGTCTTTGCCGAACAGAGATTGCTGGCAATGCTCTGCGGGTACTGTAATATTGGGATTGAAACGCTTCTCGATAAGGACAGGCTGTTCGTCGCGCAGGAAAATTACACACACATCTGGGGCGCGAAGCAGGCTATGCGTGATGACGCGGGTGAACGTGAAAAATTCGAGGAAAGCTGCCGCAGACGTATCCGCGCGGATTTCCCCGAATATGAATATGTAATAGAAAAAATTGATAATTTGGGAGGTACAGGATGAACAACGATAATATGACGCTTAGAGTCGCGATTTTGCAGATAATACCGGGCGCAGATACGGCGGAGAACCTTGCGATAGGCGAGAGAGCGTGCCGCGAGGCGAAGCGCATGGGCGCGCACCTTGCCGTGTTCCCAGAAATGTTCAGCAGCGGATACAATATCCCTGAAAATCCCGATGTACTGCGGGAACTTGCCGTTCCTGCGGACGGGGAGTTTGTTTCATTTTTCGGGCGGCTTGCCGCAGAGCTTGACATGGCGATCGCGGTGACGTTCCTCGAAAAACACGACCCGCTGCCGAGAAATTCGGTTTGCCTTTTCGACCGCCGCGGAAACACCTTGTTCACATACGCGAAGGTGCATACCTGCGATTTCGGCGATGAACGGCTGCTCACGCACGGTGATGAGTTTTTTGTCGCTCCGCTCGAAACACAGGCGGGAACGGTAAACGTCGGCGCAATGATATGCTATGACCGTGAGTTTCCCGAAAGCGCGCGGATACTTATGCTAAAGGGTGCGGAGCTTATAATCGTGCCGAACGCCTGCCCTATGGAAATAAACAGAATATCGCAGCTTCGCGGCAGAGCCTATGAAAATATGCTCGGAATCGTCACGGTAAATTATCCGCTCGGAAAGCCCGACTGCAACGGACACTCCACGGCTTTTGACGGAATGGCGTATCTTCCCGAGCTTGGCGGGTCGCGGGATACAATGCTGCTTGATGCGGGCGAAAAGGCGGGAGTTTACACCGTTGATATGCCTATCAGCGCGATCAGACGGTACAGAAATTCCGAGGTTCACGGCGACGCTTACCGCCGCCCCGAAATGTACGGGCTGCTTACGGAGGATATGAAAAGGTCGCCGTTTCTTCGTGCGGATTTCAGAAAATGAGGTGAACTTAATGAGTGAATATAATGCTCTGTGGGAATATGTAAAAAATAACGGAAGTCGGTCGTTTAAGCTCACATTTGATGAAATACGCGACATCGCGGGAGTGCCGATAGACCATTCTTTTCTGAAATATAAAAAGGAGCTGGCGGAATACGGCTATGAGGTCGGGAAAATTTCCATGAAAGAACAGACGGTTGTGTTTAATAAGGGCGATTGACGGTTGAGAACCGACCGTCCACTATCGGTGCGCGATGCATTAAACATTGGCTGAAATCCCTTATGAACGGGCTTTCGCAAGGCTCCGTTTTCACGACATTTTCAGCATAATTGCTTGCAAATCTGCCAAATCTATGATATAATGAAAAAATATAGGAAGTGCTGAATAAATCCTGTATGCGGATTGCGCAGACAGATTTTTTGTGCAAGTCTGGGGGCGGCTTCCGCCTACGGAAAATATGCAAGAAAGATGCGTGCTGCGATTTATTCAGCGCTTCTTAAGATGCGTGCCGCGATTTATTCAGCGATTCCATGGGAAATGTGCCGAACGAAAAGGACGTTAAAGGAGGCGGTAATGATGAAAGAATATGAGAACAAATGCTGCATATGCTGCGGAAAAAAGTTTACCGACGATGATGATATAGTTGTCTGCCCCGAGTGCGGGACTCCCATGCACAGGAGCTGCTGGAACGGGCATTGCCCGAACGAGGATAAGCACGCGCAGGGCTTCGACTGGGATAAGGCGCAGGAAAGCGCGCCGCAGTCCGCCAATGCCGCGCCGCCCGATACGGCAGTTGTGCGCTGTGATATATGCGGAATGGTAATTGAACCCGACGAGGAAAAGGTTTACTGTCCGGAATGTGGGACTCCTATGCACCGCGACTGCTATGAAAGCTTCGGACGTTGTCCACACGAAGCCGAACACGCTCTCGGCTACAGTTGGAAAGCGGCTCACGAGCGGCGAACAGGCGAGCCTATCCCGCAGCCAATGAGTTTTGACGGTTTTGATGATTTCATGGAGCATATGCAGGAAAATCCCATGAAGAATGAAAGTTCGGGCGAGGAGATAACCTGCTGCGGAGTTAAGCAGACCGAGCTGCTGCACTTCCTCGGAATGCAAAGACTAAGCACGCCGCGATTTTTCGCGCTGTTCATGAACATGGCGGTTACGGGCAAAAAAGTTTCGTTTAACTTCTTCGCGGGGCTTCTTATGCCGTTTTATCAGTTTTACCGTAAGATGACGGGACCCGCAATACTTATGACCGCGGCGTATTTTATAATGAATATACCGCAGTTCGTGGTTCAGTACAATTTTGTAAGAGGCGGGACAGAAATGCATATTTCGTCCGAGCTTCTCTCGATCTACAACATAATGACGTATGTCGGGCTTATAGTCGAGATACTCGTGATATTGTTCAACGACTACATTTATATGAAGTGGTCGGTCGGAAAGATCCTTTCGCTGCGCGAGCGGTATCGCAACGCCCCCGAAAGTGAATATATGGAAGCGCTCGAGCGCGCGGGCAGACCTAGAATGGCGTTCGCATTTGCCGCGCTTGGCGCTGTCGCGATAATTTTCTACCTCATTTTTGTATTTTTAAGCGGAAGCTCGTTAAGGTGCTGATTAAATCGGGTATGCAGATTGCGCAGACAAATTTTTCGTAGCGGAAGCCGCCCCCAGTGATTGTATGAAAATGACGCAGGAATACTTGATGTATTTCAAGGAGTTTTCGTGCAATCAGGCGGAAAATATGCAAGCAAGATGCGTGCCGCGATTTATTCAGTGCTTCCTTAATGTGACCGACATTGCTCGGATAAAGGCGGCAGCCTGCACCAAAAAAGAAAGGAGCGGACAGAATGTTGATCGACAGATTTGAAGAGCTGTACGGAAAGTACGGCGGACGGCTCGTATATCCGTTTCTTTTTATTTCATTCTTTTTGGTGCAGTTTATCGGTGCGCTCGGCATGAGCTATCCCGCTATGGATCCGAACGAGCTTAGCGTTATTGCGGTTTCGCAGTTTTTTGCGGGAAAAAGTTGGTCTGGCGTGATGTGCGCCGTGGATTATTACTACGGTTTTTTGCAGGGCTTGCTGTATACTCCCGCCGCGCTTATTTTCAGCGACCCGCAGGCTCAGTATACCGCCATGCTCGCGATAAATTCGCTTATGATGGCGCTTATACCGATACTTGCGTTCTCAGCGGCGAAAAGGCTCGGAGTGGACAAATTCTGGAAGCTGTTGGCGATTTCGCTTGTTTCAGGCGGCTTCTGCTGCTATTTTGCGCACTCGAAATTCGCGTGGACTGAAACTGCTTCAATAGTTATCCCGTGGATATTGCTCTGGCTTTTGTTCAGGATAGGTGACGTTAAAAGCAAGGCTGTGCGCGCGCTGCTCTCTACCGTTTTCGGTATCGTCTGCGCGCTTTCTCTCGCCGCTCACATACGGCTTATCGCGGTCGTTCTCGCTATATTTGCGGCGATTTTTGCGGAACGCTTCTTCTTCGGGAAGAAGTCTGTGCTGATGCCGTTTTTCCTGCCCGCGTTCGGCGTTTTTTCGGCGTTGGTTGCGTTTATTTCGCAGGAACTTCGCACATATCTCTGGTGTCAGTCCGATCCGTCGCTGTTGAAAAACACCGTTTCGTCGTTTTTTGCTGATATTGCGGCAGGATTTGAACAGGGCGGCGTTCTGCGCCTTTTACAGACTTTCTGTGGACAGCTTTACTATTTCGTAACGGCGACGTGGGGAGTCGGCGCTATAGCGGTATGCCTGTTCGGGGCGGTAGCTGCGGGCTGTATAAGACGTAAAAAAGGCTCGGAAGAGGTTACATACGGAAGCGGCGCTTCTGTTTTCGCGTTTTTCTCTTTCTTCACCGTCTTTTTCACGATAATCATAGGCACTCTCTACCGTTTCGGAAGCGACAGCTTCGGCGTTTATCAGGATACCGCGCTTTTCGGGCGGTTCCTCGACGGAGTGATCCCGATCGCGACAATGTTCGTGATGGTGATACTGTTTTCCTACTCTATCTCGCTCAACAAGATACTCGGCTCGATAGCCGTTCTCGGCGTTATCTACCTTGCGTTCTTCGCTTCGACTGTCCCGATGATACTCGAATGCGGAATGACGCGCATAGCGCCTGTTCTCGCGCTTTATCCGCTGCGAATCGGCGCGGCGAGCGACGAGCTGCTGAGCTTCGACAGCCTGCTGCTTACTGCGTCCGTGACGTTCTGCGTTATGGCGCTGTTCATTGTCGTTATAAGCTGCACAAAAAAATACCGCTCGCTTATTTTATCGGGCATACTGCTCGGAATAACAGTATATTCCGCAGTGTTTATCCAGGCGGAATATCTGCCGATGTGCAGGAACGAGTCTGAGAGCAAGAACTCTGCGGTCGCGGATATCTCCGAAAGCGTTTACAACCAGGTCGGCGCTCCGCCCGTTACGGCGTATAAGCTGAGCCGCCATGAAACGCTCATGCTCCAGTTCCTCAACAGGGACATAACCGTCCGCATAACGTATGACATTGAAAATATTCCCGAAAACTGCTATCTCGCAGTAAAGGCGGGCGAGGACGTTTCGGCGCTTTCGAACAGCCGCCGCCCGTTTCTGCTTGTAAATGAAAATAAGGAGCTTAAATTATACGCCTACGGCGAAAGAGCGGTAGCCTATATGCGTTCGCAGAATATCGGTGAAAACGAGGACACGCAGGAAACGCTTATCCCCGAAAAAACGACCGCTCCGCAGACGACCGCTCCGCAGACGACTGCGCCGCAGAGCGTTCCCACGGAGCGCACTACCGAGCGCACGCCGATGATCTCGACATACACGACGCCTGCGGTCATAACCGTTCCCGCCGAGGAATTTAACTCGGATGACGAATGGGCTTCCATTGAATGATGATTAAGGAGGGGTGAACTTGCCCATACTTCAGCCTAAAAAAAATAAAACTATAACTCCCGCGAGAACGCTTGCTCTAGGATTTATAATAATTATTCTGATAGGCGCGGTGCTGCTTTTCATGCCTTTTTCTTCAAGCAACGGGAGCTTCACTGATTTTGTGGACTGTCTTTTCACGGCTGCTTCGGCGACCTGCGTTACCGGCATAAGCGTCGTGGAAACATACACGCACTGGTCGATAATAGGGCAGGTTGTAATCCTTCTTCTTATTCAAGTAGGCGGTCTGGGATTTGTTACTTTGGTAACGTTTTTCAACTTTGCGATAGGTAAGAAGATAGGGCTGCTCAAGGCGAACAGCATAAGCGGGGATTTCTCTATGAGCGGACTTTCCGCGACAAAGAAGCTTTTCACGCGTATCGTTGCGGTCTCGCTTTCCGTTGAAACTGCGGGAGCGTGCCTGCTTATGGTGCGCTTTATTCCCGACTACGGCGGATACGGCGTTTTTATGGCGTTTTTCACGGCGGTTTCGGCTTTCTGCAACGCGGGTTTTGACCTTTTCGGAATCGACGGAGAGGGAATGGGGCTTTCGGGCTTTATCGATGACCCGTATGTGCTTATGATAATTGCGCTGCTCATTATTCTTGGCGGACTTGGCTTTGTCGTATGGGAGGAGCTGCTTAGCTACAGAAAAGAGAAGCATTTTTCGCTGCATACGCGGATAGTTCTTATTTCGACGGGCGTTCTGCTTGTTCTTGGAATGCTGATATATCTCACGACGGCGCTTACCGTCCCGTCCATTTTCGGTGAATATTCATTCGGTCAAAAGCTCTACACGTCGTTTTTTGCAAGCGCCTCTGCTCGCACCGGCGGCTTTACCGCTGCGCCGTATCCGCTTGCGAACAGCTTTTCTCAGCTTTTCACGATACTCCTCATGTTTATCGGCGCAGCCCCCGGTTCGACGGGCGGCGGCATAAAAATAACTGCCGCGGCAATTCTCATATCAACGGCGTGGTCGGTTCTTCGCGGCAGAGAGGATACGCAGATGCTGGGCCATGTCGTAACAAAGCAGGTCGTTTACAAAACGTTGACGGTTTTATTTCTGTCGCTGGCATTCCTCGTTACGGGATTTTTCGTTATTCACCTGCTGAACATCGACACGAACCCGCTTGACGTGCTTTTCGAGGTCGTTTCGGCGTTCTCGACTACGGGATATTCGGCGGGTGTTTCGGCATGCTCCGGACCGGCGACGAAGATACTGCTTTCGTTTATCATGTACGTCGGGCGGATAGGTCCCGTTTCGCTTATGCTTTCCTTTACGGGAACGCAGACCGTGAACCGCAGCCGCATACTGCCTCAGGGTGAGATAATGGTATGATGAGATGGCGCGGCGCGTGGATAGCATTTTTTCGGTTCAAAATCAACCGCTTTCGGGAAATGTAATAAAATTGTAATAATTTTGCGGACGGATTTTCGCAGCATACCCATTCGGGCATACAAAACCGCGGGGTCTGTGCATTTTCGCACAAAGCCCGCGGCTTTCAATTTGCTCATCTTTTCCGCACCCCGCAAAACGCCGCGAAACCGAAAAAGTGCGCTTTCGCACCG
>USOZ01000019.1 GCA_900556525.1 uncultured Oscillospiraceae bacterium
AGACGGAAAATATGCAAGTAAGATGCGTGCCGCGATTTATTCAGCGCTTCCTTAGCTATATTCGCTGCATTTACAAAGTTCTGCTCTGCATCTATATCAATTCCCTCGTCGGGGATATATGACATTATCTTGCTGTCACTTATTTATTTTATTATATGCCGCGTTCTGTAAATGCTTATACATTCTTCTTGAGAATATGCCGTCGGAAAAGACTGCCACAGATTGCAGACACTATCATTTACAATACTGCTGACAACACTATAAAAATCGTTTCTCCAGCCTAAATAAGATGTTTATATGGATATTTCTCAGCTTTTCTGCTGCTCCATAACCGAACTGAATATCTGCGAACGCTCCCATAATTTATTTTATTGCCGCACTTTTCGCAGCCAAGGCAATTTTAAGCGAAGCGATACCGTCATCAAGCGTAATTTCCGGCTCGCTGTCGGTTTCAATACAGTTCATAAAGGCTTTAAGTTCATCTATGAACATATCGTTTCTTGTAAAATCCTTGAATTCTGTTGTTTTAACGTCGTTTTCTACGCAAAGTGTAACCGTATTTGCTATGATGTCGGAAATTATTTTACCCTTGCTGCCTATGATTTTTACAAATCTGTTCGGCGGATACTGATAAAAATCTCCGTGAAGTGAAATCAGAATATCGCCCGTTTTCAGTATTGCGTTGCAGCAATCGTCAACGTCTATCCCGAGTCCCTTTTCTCCGACGCTTCCCGCTGCGCTTATAAGTTCCATATCTCCGAAAAGAAATCTCAGATAATCAATTTCGTGTATCATCTGATTCAGGATAACTCCGCCGCCAAGATCGTTTCTTGCCATATAAGTGGTTTTATAATCTTCATAAGTGTGCATTGTCGTCAGTTTTTCGCCGACTTCGGAATGTACGGATATGATGCTGCCTATAAGTCCCTCGGAAATATATTTTTTAGCCGCTCTCAGAGCAGGGTTATAACGGTTCTGGAATCCCACAAACACCTTGAGATTTTTTTCTTTCGCGATTTTTACAAGCTCGTCAACACCGTCCATTGTATTTGAAATAGGCTTTTCAAGGAACAGATGACAGCCGGCTTTCGCCGCTTCAAGCGCGCATGGGATATGAGCTCCGGTAACGTTGCATATAAAAGCAGCGTCGGGCTTTTCGTTCAGTGCCTGCTGAAGGTCGGTGAACACTTTCAGATTATATTCTTTTTCAAGGTCGACATTTTCCCTGATCTGCATTGTATCGGAAAAAGTCATTTTAAGCCGTCTGACGCGATATGCAAGTATTTCTGCAGAGTCTCCGTAAAGCCGTCTTATATTACGAAGATGACGCTGTCCGATACTTCCGAGACCGATCATAAGAATTTTCATATGTTCTCACTCTTTTCTCAGATAATTTAAAACATCGCCCTGATATTTTTCGACAATGCGTTCAAGCTCGATAAAATCCCTGACATTATCCACATCGACGGAATCGGGCGAGCGGAAAGCTATCATTCTCTTTCCGTGCATAAGGTCGTTTTTCACGATATATGAAGTTCTCAGCATATCCACATATCCGTCGGGGATAAATACGTCGGGGAAAGCCTGACGCGGTTTGTTTGCCTCGTCGAGAGATATTCCCGTGAATGTTTTATAATAGCCGTCCTCCGGGCGCAGGAACCATTTGAAAGGGCTTACGTCTGCAAGATGCGCCGAGCGAAGCGAATCCGCCGTATCATCGGCAAGAAATTCCGCTACGGCTTTTTCTATGACCGAGCAGTCGCGCAGGGGATTTGTCGGGCGCAAATGCACCCAATATTCCGGTACGCTGCCCTCGTTTTCATAGAGCCAGCTTATGGCGTGTTCCATAAATTCAATGTCGGTAGCCGTATCTCCCGATATTTCCGCAGGGCGGAGAAAAGGAGTTTCTGCGCCGTATTTGCGGGCAATTTCGGCATATTCTTCAGAGTCGGTCGAAACGATGACGCGGTCGATATTTTGACTGAGCTTTGCAGCCGCGATCGTATATGCGATCATCGGAAAACCGTTCAGCAGACGGATATTCTTGTTTTTAACGCCTTTTGAGCCTGACCGCGCGGGTATAATCGCGCAGACCTGCCCCTTATTTATATGGTTCAGTATTTCACTGTTCATTTATCTGCCTCCGACAAAATTCTGTACAGCTCGCGTATAACGCCAAAGCCGCCGCGCGCGCTGAAAACATAGTCCGCTGCGGCAGTTATTTCAGGCTCGGCGTCGGACGGGCAGCACTTTATTCCGCAAAGCTGCATTGCGTCATAGTCGTTAAGGTCGTTTCCTATATACATGACGTTTTTCGGGTCAAAGCCGTTTTCGGAAAGATATTTTTTAAGAATATCGGCTTTGCTGTCGCCTGCGTTGTGGATAACGGGTATTTTCAGCTTTTCCGCGCGCCGCACAACAACGGGATTGGCTTCCGTTGAAAGGATTATCTGCGGTATATGCAGACTGTCCTTTATCATGCGCACGCCGTAGCCGTCGCCGCGGTGAACGGTGACATATTCCGTGCCATGCTCGTCCACTGTGACACGGTTATCTGTCATAACTCCGTCAAAATCATACACGATAAGCGACGGTCTTACGGTAATTTTCTGCGCGTTCATCAGTGCTTTCTGTACTTGAGCTTATCGCGCTGAACCTGTTCGATAGGCAGGATCTCCTGATTTTTATAGGTGAGCGCCTTGTGGATCTGGGTAAGATTTCTCTTGAGCTTTCTTATTCCGTCAGGCTCGAGCGAAGCAGCATGGTCTGTACCCTTCCATGTTCTGTCAAGGGTGTAGTGACGTTCGATCACGTTTGCGCCGAGAGCATATGCAACGTCGTCAACGGCAATTCCGAGGTGATGACCGGAGAAGCCGATGTTCTTTACGATGTCGCCGTATGTTTCAACAAGACGTGTTATTTCAAGCAGGCAAATGTCCTCAAAAGGAACAGGATAGCCCGATGTGCAGCTGAATATCGTAAGGTCCTTGTTTCTGCCCTTTGAAACGAACAGATCAACGAGAGCCTTTTCTTCTTCGTGGGTCGTCATGCCGAGAGAAACCTGGATTTCGCCCTTGTAGTTGTCGCAGAGCCATTCAAGCATGGGGTAATGGTTGTTGCAGGCGGAGGGGATTTTGATGAATTCGGGTTCGAGAGACGCGATCTCCTTTGCGCTTGTGAGATCCCATACGGAAGTGCTGTAAATAATGCCGAATTCTTCGCACCACTTCTTGAGCTGCGCGTGCTGTTCAACGGTGAATTCGAGATATTCTCTGTGTTCGCCGTAGGTCTTTCCGTAAGAATTTGCGGGGTTCGGGTGCGGAGCGTTATACTGTTCCTCGGTAAGAAGCTCGCGGTTGCAGCGCTTCTGGAATTTGATTGCGTCAGCCTGGCAGAAAATCGCAGCGACCTTGATAAGTTCCTTTGCGATCTCCATTTCTCCCTTGTGGTTGCAGCCGGCTTCGGCTATGACAAACGGTTCTTTGTAAATCATGTTTTTTTCTCCTAAGTTTTGGATTGAAGCGGTAAAATAAGTGCATATAAACCTTATTATATTATACCGCCGCGTATTTGATTTGTCAATAGTTTTGTTCAAAATTCCAACGTTTAAAACTAAGGAAGCACTGAATAAATCTCGGCACGCATCTTGCCTGCATATTTTCCGTAGGCGGAAGCTGCCCCCGGTCTTGCACGAAAAATCTGTCTGCATAATATGCATACCCGATTTATTCAGTGCTTCCTTAGTAGTCGTGGTATTTCAAATGTACCGCTCATTTCGGTTTTGATATGTGCGGGCAATCCGTCCCGCTTCCATTATGCACCCTGCGTCCGAAAAAATCAAATGAAAATTTGTGATTATGTGCAGCTGCCGCGCAAAACGATACATAATACTGAGCGCCAATAAAATTATAGACAAAAATCTTCGCATAACCCATATATGCAAGATTATACTTGATTTTTTTGCGTAGCTTTTAATTGGCGCTAAGTATAACATATCGAAAATGAAACCACTGAAATTTGTTAAAAATCCGCAAAAAAGCATATAAAACGGATAATAATTAGGCGATATTGCCGTTGAAAAATAAAACCGAAAAGGTTATAATGAAAATGTCTTTGAAAAAGTCCCCTTTTAAATAGGAAAGGATGAGCATTTTGAACAATACCATTCAGAAAATAATAGAACTTGACCAGGCTGCGAGAGAACGCGTTGAACAGGCTCAGCAGCAGGCGCAGAAGATAACCGAGGAATGCATAGGAGAGCAGGAACGGCTCACAGCCGAAACGGACGAGGAGGTTCGCGCGAAGATCGAGAGCATAAACGGCGAATACCGCGAAAAGGCTGATAAGGAAATCGAATTCCTGCGCGCGCAGTCCGAACAGAAGTGCCGCAGGCTCAGCGAGATCGCAAAGCAGAACGCTCCGCAGTGGCAGTCCGAAATTCTGGAACGGATATTCGGCAGATAACGGTCGGAAATTCCGCAGAGAAAGGATGGTCGGAATATGTCAAACGGCGCAATAGTCGCAAAATCAAAAGCGGTTTACGGAACCTTTCTTAAAAAAGAAGATTATGACAACCTGATGCACAGGACCTCCGTCGGCGCGATAGTTTCATATCTTAAAGGAACTCAGCGCTACCGAACGCTGCTCGAGGGCGCAGATCCCGCGCTTACGCACCGCGGACAGATAGAATCGCTGCTCGGGCGGGATATTTTTGAAACGTATATGAAGATACGCAAGTTCTCCGCGTCGAAACGCGGCGGAGTTACGGATTTTTATATAAGGTCGATCGAGGCGGAACAGCTCGCACACGCGGTGATTGCCGTTTCTGCGGGAAATCAGCAGAATTTCTTTATTTCGCTTCCCGACTATATAATGGACTGGCTCAGCTTCGATATTACCGAGGCGGCAAGAGCGGCAAACTTCGCCGACTTGCTGCACGCGCTGGAGGGAACGATATATTATAAGCCGCTTCAGCCATATCTTGAAAGTCAAGAGCCTGACATAAACAAGTGTCATACCGCGATAAACGCGTGCTATTTGAAATGGGTGTTCACCCACATCGACAGGGAGTTCAAGGGCAAGAAAAAAAGCGACCTGAAGCGATTTTTCCTCCGAAAAGCTGACAGCGACAACGTGCTTTTGTGCTATCGGCTGAAAAAATTCTTTGACGCGGACGACGAGCAGATAAAAAGCCTTATGGTCCCTTATCACAGCCGCGTAAAGCCCGAGGACATCGACGAAGCGCTGAAAAATCAGGACGCGACCGCCGCGCTTATCGAACTGCTTTTCGAGAGGTGTATACCGAGCGGAACGGACGTGAACGGAGATTACCCCGAAATAGACATTGCGCGGGCGAATTACCGCTTTTTCCGACAGCGCCTTGCGCTTACGGCGGACGAAACAGAAGCGGTCTACTCGCTTATAGTGCTTATGGAAACGGAGCGGGCAAATCTCCAGAAAATAATCGAAGGAATACGTTACGGAATGTTACCTCAGGAGATCGAGGGCTTCGTTATCGTTTAAGATTTCTGAAAGAACATTGAAAGGACTGGTACGAGAGCTATGGCAATCGAACAATTAACGCTTGTCAACGTGAACGGCCCCGTCAGAAAGGTCAACAAAACGCTTATCAAGTGCTGCGAAAGCGGATATTTTCACATAAATCCGCCGCCGAACGTTTCGGGCTCGCACCTTCAAGCGAAAAGCCTTAAAGACAAGGGTCTTTACGAGCGAATGATAAAACGCTGCCGCAGCATTGCGGACACGCTCGGCGTAACGCTTGACGAAAACGCTTCTTACGACGGCGTAGAATATAACGTCAGCGTAGATTTCAAGAATTATCTTGACGGCGTGGACAAAAAATACACCGCGATGCTCGATAAAAAGACTGAGCTTACAAGCTCGATAAAGTCGCATTCGGCAATCTACAGCAATCTTTGTCAGTTCGCGGATTTTAACGCGAGTTTCGAGGACATTTTCGCCTGCAAATATGTGAAGATACGCTTCGGACGAATCCCGACGGGGAATATGCGAAAGCTGGATTTCTACAAGGAAAAGCCGTTCTGCTTCTTCCCGTTCAAGAATGAACAGAACTTTACATGGTGTTTGTATCTTGTGCCGAAATCGAAGAGCAGCGAAACGGATTACCTTTTCTCCTCGCTTGATTTCGAGCGCGTTATTCTTCCCGAATATCTTAACGGAAGCAGCGCCGAGGCGAGCGAAAGACTTCTCGCGACGATACGCGACGAAAGCGCTCAGCTCGAAGAGCTTGACAAAAGGCTTGAACAGGCGGCAAAGGACGAAGCGGCAATGCTTTCGAGCGTTTACGCGAAGCTGATAGCGATAGACAACAGCTACGAGCTGAGAAGCAATGTTCTCGTCGTCGGAAATCAGTTCCATTTCTCGGGATATATCCCCGCGTCGAAGGAAAAAGAGTTCCGTGTGTTCATGCCCGACGACGTAAGCGTCACGACGGTCGAAACAAAGGACGACGCGGACGCTCCCGTAAAGCTGAAAAACAACTGGCTGTTCCGCCCGTTTGAAATGTTCGTAAAAATGTACGGGCTTCCCGCCGCGGGAGGACTTGATCCGACGCCTATCGTCGCGATAACGTACATTCTCATCTATGGTATAATGTTCGCGGATCTTGGACAGGGGCTTCTGATATTCCTGCTCGGTCTGCTTATGACGAAGTTCACTAAGGTAAAGCTTGCCCCGATAATGACGCGAATAGGTCTTTCGAGCGCGGCTTTCGGCGTGCTTTACGGCTCGGTCTTCGGAAATGAGGAGATAATAACCCCGTTTTTCCGCTTCCCCGACGTTTACACGCTGCTCGGATATGACGCGCCGCCCGAAAATATATTCCAGGTTTCGTCGATACTCCTTATAGCGGCGCTGCTTATCGGCGTTCTGCTTGTGATAGTGTCGATGATCCTGAACATGGTGATCTGCTGGCGCGCAAAGGACATGGAAAACGGGATCTTCGGCGCAAGCGGACTGCTTGGATTTGTTTTCTACACTGCGCTTATCGTCGGCGTAGGCGGAAACTTTATCGGACTCGACCTGCTTCATATCTGGTACACTCTTCCGCTTATCGTTCTTCCGCTCGTGCTGATGTTCTTTAAAGAACCGATACTTGAATCCGCGGGAGCTAAAAAGGAAGAAAAGGCGGGCAGGGGAAATATCGACACGGGACTTAAAGAAAAGCTCGCGGCGCTCTTTGCTTCACAGCAGGAGAAAAAGAAGAAAAAGTCTGTCGGAAACTTCATTATCGAGGGCGTTATCGAACTTTTTGAGACTTGTCTGACATATCTTACGAACACGATGTCGTTCCTGCGTATCGGCGGCTTTATCCTGAGCCATGCGGGACTTATGCTCGTAGTAAACGTTCTTGCGGGAATGACCGACGGAACGGTCGGCTTCATTATCGTTCAGATAATCGGCAACCTTTTCGTAACAGGCATGGAGGGATTCCTTGTCGGAATCCAGGTTCTCCGTCTCGAGTTTTACGAGATATTCAGCCGTTTCTTCCGCGGAGGCGGAAAGCCTTTCAGACCCGTTGACGTAACACGTCTTGACGCATAATAATTTTTGGAGGATAAAAAAATGATTTTCGTATTACCTTTATTTGCACTCGCACTCATCATCGTACCGCTCGTTGTCGCAATTCGCAGAAACAAGCTCGGACTTAAAGTAAACCGTAAGAGAACCATTCTCCTTAACGGCGGAACATTCCTCGGAGTAATGCTGCTCATGACCGCTCTTATGCCTGTTATGGCGAGCGCGGAGGGAGCTGCCGCTGCTGCGGAAGCTGTCGGAACTACAGTCGGCGACGGCTTAAAGGCTCTCGCAGCCGCACTTTCTACCGGTTTCGCTACGATCGGTACAGGTATCGCGGTAGGTAACGCTGCTTCCGCGGCTATCGGCGCTACCAGCGAGGACGAAAAGAACTTCACAAAATCGCTTATCTTCGTTGCGCTCGGCGAGGGCGTTGCGATTTACGGTCTGCTGATCTCCATTCTTATTCTGTTCAGCTAAGAGGAACTCCCATGAAATGCTTTTTAATCAGCGATAATGTTGATACGCAGATGGGAATGAGGCTCGCGGGGGTCGACGGCGTTGTCGTTCACGAGCGCGAAGACGTGCTCGAAGCGTTTAATAAGGCGACGAAAGATGAAACGATCGCTATCGTTTTCGTTACCGAGAAGCTGACCGCGCTCTGCCACAGGGAGATTTACGATTATAAGCTCGGTACGCCGAAGCCGCTTATCGTTGAAATTCCCGACCGCCACGGCGATTCCCATATCAGCGACACCATTACGGGCTATGTCAACGAGGCTATCGGTCTGAAGATATGACCGCCGCCTGCGTAAACGAAAGGAATAATCCATGAACGAAAATACAGACAAGCTTGAAATATTTCGTGAGGAGCTTGAAAAAATTTCCTCCGACGAAGCCGAAAAGCTGCTCTCCGCCGCAAAAAAACAGGCGGACGGCGGACTTTCCGAACTGAAGGAGCGCCTTGACGCAACGAGCCGCGAAAAGGTCAGAAAAGCAGCCGAAGAAGCGGAAATTTCCGAAAAAAAGCGTGTTTCTGAGGTGCGTTTCTCCGAGAACAGGCGCGTTCTTCTCCACAGAGCCGCTATCATGGACGAATTTTTCGGTGAAATAGAAAAAAAGGTCGGCGAAAAGCTCGGCTCGGAGGAATATCGCCGTTATCTCGAAAAGTGCCTGAACGAAGCGGAGGAATATCGCCATATCGACGGCGAAACTACCGTTTTCTGCCGCGCGGAGGACGTTTCGGCGGTGAAGCGGATAGTTCCCGAGGCTGTTGTCGAGGCTTCCGATAATATACGCCGAGGCGGCGTTATGCTGCGCTACGGCGGACAGAGCGCGTTTGTCGATTTTACGCTCGACACCGTTCTTGCGCAGGAGCGCGAAAGATTCGCTCTGCGTACCGAACTGCAAATCTGAGGCGACGGCTTTTGAAGGAGTGAACAAGCATGAATACTATATATGCCATTAACGGGCCCGTTATAAAGCTGCGTAACACCAAGGATTTCGCAATGCGCGAGATGGTCTACGTCGGCGAAAAGAAGCTTATCGGCGAGGTTATCGGAGTTACCGACAGGGACACGATAATTCAGGCGTACGAGAATACCGCGGGGCTTAAAATAGGCGAAAAGGTCGAGGGAACGGGCGCTCCCATGAGCGTTACGCTCGGTCCCGGAATCATTTCCAACATTTTTGACGGAATCGCGCGACCGCTGCGCGATATGATGAAAACTGACGGCGGCTTCGTTACTGAGGGAAGCTCTATCCCGACAATAGATTACAGCCGCGAATTTGACGTTACGGTCACGGCGAAGGTCGGCGACGAGCTTTGCGGCGGACAGGTCTATGCTTCCTGCCCCGAAAGTTCGCTTGTCATAAATAAGGCTATGGTGCCGCCGAATTTCGGAAAATGCACCGTTACATTTGCCGCGCAGGACGGGAAATACCACGCAAATGATACAATAATCAAGGTAAAGGACGCGGACGGAAAAGAAACCGAGCTTACGCTCTGTCAGAAATGGCCTATTCGCCAGCCGCGCCCCGTTAAACGCAGAATCCCGATCGACACGCCCCTTATGACGGGTCAGCGTGTGCTTGACACTATCGCGCCTATCGCAAAGGGCGGCACGGCTGCGATACCGGGCGGCTTCGGCACGGGAAAGACGATGACGCAGCACCAGATCGCAAAGTGGTGCGACGCGGACATTATCGTGTATATCGGCTGCGGCGAGCGCGGAAACGAAATGACGCAGGTTCTCGAAGAATTTTCCGAACTTATCGACCCGAAATCGGGCAAGCACCTTACCGACAGGACCGTTCTTATCGCGAACACCTCGAATATGCCTGTTGCGGCGCGTGAAGCGTCTATTTATACGGGTATCACTATTGCGGAATATTACCGCGACATGGGCTATGATATTGCTATCATGGCGGATTCGACTTCGCGCTGGGCTGAGGCTCTGCGTGAAATTTCGGGGCGTCTTGAAGAAATGCCTGCGGAAGAGGGCTTCCCCGCATATCTTCCGTCAAGACTTTCCGAGTTCTACGAACGCGCCGCGAACGCCGATACTCTTTCGGGAAAGCGCGGCAGCGTGACCATAATAGGCGCGGTTTCGCCGCAGGGGTCCGACTTCTCCGAACCTGTAACGCAGAACACAAAGCGCTTTGTGCGCTGTTTCCTTGCGCTCGATAAGTCGCTCGCCTATGCGAGACATTATCCCGCGATAAACTGGATAACCAGCTATTCGGAATACGTCGACGATTTCACCGATTACTACAAAAAGAATGTCGGCGAGGACTTCCTCGAATGCCGCCAGAAGATAAGCAACCTGCTTCTCGAGGAAAATAAGCTGATGGAAATTGTAAAGCTCATCGGCGCGGACGTTCTCCCCGACGACCAGAAGCTGATAATCGAAACGGCAAAGGTTATCCGAATAGGATTTTTACAGCAGAACGCTTTTCATAAGGATGACACTTATGTTCCGCTTTCAAAGCAGCTTCTTATGATGAAAGCTATCCTGCACCTGCACGAAAAGGCTTTCGAGGCGATAAACAGAGGCGTAACGTTCTCGCGCATTGCGGGAACAGACCTGTTCGACCGCCTTATAAAGATGAAATACGACATTCCAAACGATAAGCCGGAGCTTTTCGCGGAATATGACCGCTATACAGACGAAACGCTTGAGGCAATGTGAAAGGAGTCGGCTTATGAATATCCAGTATTCGGGACTGACCGAAATAAACGGACCGCTTGTATGCCTTGAGGGCGTTACAGGGGTTTCTTATGAGGAGATCGCAACGCTCAGCCTTGCGGACGGCTCGACCCGTATGGGCAGAGTTGTCCAGATGGAGGGCGATAAGGTCATTCTTCAGGTTTTTGAGGGAACTTCGGGACTTTCTCTTGAAAATACAAAAACGACATTTAAGGGCAAGCCGCTTGAAATGCCGCTTAGCACCGAGCTTCTCGGGCGAGTTTTCAACGGCAGCGGTAAGCCTATAGACGGAGCGGGACCCGTTTTCGCCGAGAAATACGGCGACATAAACGGACGCGCGCTCAACCCCGTTGCGCGTACCTATCCGCGAAACTATATCCACACGGGAATTTCTTCGATCGACTGCCTTATGACGCTTATACGCGGGCAGAAGCTGCCGATCTTCTCGGGTTCGGGACTTTCACACAACAAGCTCGCCGTTCAGATAGTAAAGCAGGCGCGCCTTGCTGAGGAAAACGGGCAGGATTTCGGCGTTGTTTTCGCGGCAATGGGCGTTCAGAACGACGTTGCGGATTATTTCCGCCGTTCGTTTGAACAGGCGGGAGCGAGCGAGAGAGTTGTAATGTTCCTTAACCTCTCGAACGATCCTATAATCGAACGTATCCTGACCCCGCGCTGCGCGCTTACCGCCGCGGAGTATCTCGCATACGAAAAAAATATGCACATTCTTGTCATCATGACGGACATGACGTCGTATGCGGAAGCGCTGCGTGAATTCTCGTCCTCAAAGGGTGAAATTCCGGGAAGAAAGGGCTACCCCGGCTATCTTTACTCCGACCTCGCTTCGCTTTACGAACGTGCGGGCGTTATGCAGGGCAGCAGCGGTTCGCTTACGCAGATACCGATTCTCACAATGCCCAACGACGATATTACCCACCCTATCCCCGACCTTACGGCGTACATTACCGAGGGGCAGATAGTTTTCGACAGAAGCCTTGATTCGACGGGAGTTTATCCCGGACTTTCGGTTCTGCTTTCGCTTTCGCGTCTGATGAAAGACGGTATCGGCGAGGGCTATACGAGAGCCGACCATCAGGACGTTGCGAACCAGCTTTTTGCGGCTTACGCAAAGGTTCAGGACGCTCGTTCGCTCGCGTCGGTAATCGGCGAGGACGAACTTTCGGAAATTGATAAAAAATATATGAGCTTCGGCGCGCAGTTTGAGCAGAGATTCCTTAATCAGGGCTTCGACGAGAACCGCAGCATGGATCAGACGCTTGAACTTGCGTGGGATCTGCTTTCGCTGCTTCCGAAATCGGAGCTTGACAGAATGAACAGCAAGCTCATCGAGGAGCATTACCGCGAGAAGTAACGTCCGAAAGGAGGGCGACCCATGGCACAGCAGGTTTTTGCCACAAAGGGCAATCTTATAAACGCGAAGCGTTCGCTTCGTCAGGCGCAGCTCGGCTATGAACTTATGGACCGTAAGCGCAACATTCTCATACGCGAAATGGTGAGCCTTTCCGATAAGGCAATGTCGATAAAGGGCGGACTTGAAGAAACATTCGGCAAGGCGTATTCGGCGCTGCGTGCGGCGAATATGATGTGCGGCGTTATTTCGGAAAAAGCCGCGCGAATGCCCGAGGATAACAGCATTTCCGTTTCATACAGAAGCGTTATGGGCGTGGAGCTTCCCGAGGTTTCGGGCGGAGACGCTAAGCCGGTTCTCAGCTATAGCCTTTCCGATACGAACACTCCGTTCGACAGAGCGTATATGTGCTTTAACGAGGCAAAAAAAATGAGCGTTGAGCTTGCGGAGATCGAGAACAGCATTTACCGCCTTTCGATCGCGATACGAAAGACGCAGAAGCGCGCGAACGCTCTGAAAAATATCATGATCCCGACCTATCGCGAGCAGGTGAAATATATCACCAACGCGCTTGAAGAAAAGGAACGCGAGGAGTTCTCGCGCCAGAAGATAATCAAGGCGACAAAGCAGCGGAAAGAGCTTGATTGAAAGCTTGCAGCTTGTCTGCCGTCAGAGTGAAATTCGGGAAGTTTCCGCATTCAACCATTGGTTGAACACGAGAGCTTCCCGAATTTTGCTGCATATCAGCACAATATAACTCATTGACAAAAAACAACGGCAGCTCCGATACATTTCTATCAGGGCTGCCTGTTTTGTGTAAAAAGCCGACCGGATCACTTCCCGGCATATTTGCCTGTTCCCAACTTTTTTTGCGCATTTTCAATGCGCTCTGGGGACGGCGGTTTCGTATCGCCGAGGGTATATTCTATGCCGAGGTTTTCCCACTTGAATTTTCCCAGAGTGTGATACGGGAGAACCTCCACCCGCTCAACGTTTTTCAATGTTCCGATAAATTCGGCGAGCGCGTCGATATCCTCGTCGAAATCGCTCAGCCCCGGAACAAGCACATGACGTATCCATACGGGCTTGTTTATTTCGCTAAGATACCGCGCCATATCAAGGATATTCGCATTGTCCCGACCCGTTATTTCCATGTGCCGCGCGGGGTTTATTTCCTTTATGTCGAGGAGAAGCAGGTCGGTATATTCCATAAGCGCGCGGAATTTTGAAAAGAACGGTTCTTCCCGCGTGAAAGGGTTTCCCGCCGTGTCGATACAGGTGTTTATGCCCTCGGCTTTCGCTTTTTTAAAAAGGTCTGTGAGAAAATCAATTTGCAGCAGCGGTTCGCCGCCGCTGACGGTTATACCGCCGTTATTCTTCCAGTAGCTTTTATAGCGAAGCGCCTTTTTAAGCAGTTCGTCCGCAGTCATATCGGCGCAGGTCTCGTCGCCGTCAATGCTCCATGTGTCGGGATTGTGGCAGTAGCGGCAGCGCATACGGCAGCCCTGAGTGAATATAATAAATCTTACGCCGGGACCGTCGGCGGCTCCGAAACTTTCGGTAGAATGGATTCTTCCCGTAATCTCGCTCATAGCGTTCCTCCTCGAATAACCGAACAGCGCCGCATCATGCAGCGCTGTCGTTTTATTTTTTACATTTTCACTTTTCAGAGCGTGGAGTGGCAGGTTCTCGAAATAACGTCGAGCTGCTGCTCTCTCGTCAGGTCGATAAACTTAACCGCATAGCCCGATACGCGGATAGTGAAGTTTGCGTATTCTTCCTTCTCGGGGTGTTCCATAGCGTCGATGAGCTTTTCCTTGCCGAACACGTTGACGTTAAGGTGATGAGCGCCCTTTTCAAAATATCCGTCGAGAACATTTACGAGGTTTGTAACGCGCTCTTCCTCGGAATGTCCGAGAGCGTCGGGATTTATCGTCTGCGTGTTGGAAATTCCGTCAAGCGCCCATTCGTAAGGCAGCTTTGCAACGGAGTTGAGTGACGCGAGCAGGCCGTTCTTTTCTGCGCCGTAGGAGGGGTTTGCACCGGGAGAAAGAGGTTCGCCCGCCTTGCGTCCGTCGGGCAGGGAAGCTGTAGCCTTACCGTATACAACGTTGGAAGTAATGGTAAGGATAGACGTTGTAGGCTCGGAATCGCGATAGGTGTGGCACTGCTTGAGCTTCTTTAAGAATGTTCCGAGAAGCCATATCGCAATATCGTCCGCGCGGTCGTCGTCGTTTCCGTAACGCGGGAAGTCGCCCTCGGTCTCAAAGTCAACGACAATTCCGTCCTCGTCGCGTATCGTCTTTACTTTCGCATATTTTATAGCGGAAAGCGAATCGACAACGTGCGAGAAGCCCGCGATACCCGTTGCGAACGTGCGTCTTACGTTTGTGTCGATAAGCGCCATTTCCGCAGCTTCGTAGTTGTACTTGTCGTGCATATAGTGGATAAGGTTAAGCGTATGAACATAGATAGAAGCCAGCCATGTCATCATCTTGTCGAACTTATCCATTACCTCGTCATAATCGAGATATTCGGAGGTGATATTCTTATAATTCGGTCCGACCTGAACCTTTGTCTTTGCGTCAACACCGCCGTTTATCGCGTACATAAGGCACTTCGCGAGGTTCGCTCTTGCACCGAAGAACTGCATTTCCTTACCGGTCTGGGCAGCGGATACGCAGCAGCAGATAGAACGAAGAACGACT
>USOZ01000020.1 GCA_900556525.1 uncultured Oscillospiraceae bacterium
TTCTGCGGCAGGCTCGTCAGAAAATGTCATTTCAAGCAGTTCTATGCCGTGACCCATAATCGCCATGCCTGCATTCTGGAGAAGCTCAAGCTGGTCAGCCGGGATAGTGAAGCTCATGGAGGAGCTGTCCATCTCGAGCGTGTAGCTGTCGCCGCCCTCTGAAAGAACTGCGCCGTTCAGGGTGCTGATGAAAGGCCAACCGGCGTCGTTCACCATGGGCTTGATGCACCAGTAGTTCTGACCGTCCATGTCAGCGAGGCTCTCGTTTACGTTGTAGGTGATAGTAACTGTGGTGTCGGGAGTAACGTCTGCGAATTCCTCGGCGCCGATGGTCACGCTGTTGCTCCAGCCGAAGCCGAGGTCCTTGTTGATGGAGTAAGCGCTTGCGGTAACAGAAATTGCTGCAACTGCGGCAGCGGCGGTAATAACGGAGATAAACTTTTTCATGGTGATTCTTCCTTTCAGATTGCGTTTTGTTGTGCAGACTGCCGTATTTTTCGGCTGTCCGTCCCTTTGATGTCTTTATTATAGCATTTACTTAACCTGCGTTATATCAGAAATTTAACTTTTGTATCGTCAGTTTATCCGAAATGCTTGACGGACGTGAGATTTTTTTGTATAATATATTCAATGATACTATCTTATAAAAAGGAGAAAAGGGAATGAACGAGCTGCACAAAGAACTGTCGCGCATAGAATTTGAAATGCGCGAAAACTCCATGGCCCACACCCCGGTAGAAAACGAAATGCGTTTCTACGAGGCGGTAAAGCGCGGCGACATGGACGCCGCAAGAACGCTTTCCACGCCGCTTGGCGGGGAGGGCTTCGGCGTGCTTTCCACCGACCGCCTGCGTAATCTGAAATACCACCTTGTTATAACTGTATCGTTCATCACGCGTTTCTGCGTTGAGGGCGGAATGGAGCGCGAAACCGCTTATAATCTCAGCGACCTGTATATAAGGAAAGCAGACCTTGCGGCTTCCGCAGAGGAGATAAACGCGATACATTCCGAACTTATCACGGATTTCACCGAGCGTATGGCGAAGCTGAAAAATGGCAGCAGCTACTGCTATCAGGTCAAGAAATGCATGGAATACGTCTACGACCACCTGCACGAAAAGCTGATGGTGAGCGATATTGCGGATGAGCTCGGACTTTCGGTACAGTACCTTTCAAAACTGTTCCGCTTGGAAACCGGACTGACGCTTAACCGTTATATATTGAAAAAAAAGATAGACGCCGCCTGCCAGATGCTGAAATATTCCCGGTATGAAGCGGTGGACGTCGGGAATTTCCTGGCGTTCAGCTCCCACAGCCATTTTATTCAGAAATTCCGCGAGGAAACCGGGCTCACGCCGAAGCAGTACCGCGAAAAGTACTATCATTCGTCTTCCGGAATGAAAGCCGGAGTGGAAATAAAATAAAACTAAAAACGTGATATTTTTATGCGTATCGTAATATAATCGCGCGGGATTTTATGCTAAAATCAAGATACAAGGCAGAACTCCCAGACCTCAGAAAGGAACGTGATATATTATGAAAAAACACATTATCAGCGTTATGCTCATTGCAGGAACTGTCGCACTCTGCGGCTGTTCTGCGAATAACGGCGCTTCCTCCGCGGAGAAATCATCGCAGACTTCGGAGGTGACAGCTTCCATGGCAGAAACAACTGAAGCCCCGGCTGAAAGCAGCGTACTTGCAGACCTCACCGGAACCTACGACGATGTGAGCGAGAAATTCGAGTTTTCGGACGGCTGGTCGAACGGCTCAATGTTCAACTGCACATGGCGCAAGGACAATGGCAGTATTTCCGACGGCTCAATGAAGCTTACTATTGATAAGGATCTGCTGGACAAGCCGCCCTATTCCGGCGCGGAGTTCCGCTCCCGGGATTTCTACGGCTACGGTATGTATGAAGTTGTTATGAAGCCGATAAAGAACGACGGCGTGGTAAGCTCGTTCTTCACCTATACGGGACCCTCGGACAACAACCCGTGGGACGAGATAGACATTGAGTTCCTCGGAAAGGACACCACAAAGGTGCAGTTCAACTACTTCACCGGCGGCAGGGGAAATCACGAATTCCTGTACGATCTCGGCTTTGACGCTTCCGAGGAGTTCCATACCTACGGATTTGACTGGCAGGCGGACAGTATCACATGGTATGTTGACGGCAAGGCGGTCTACACGGCGACAGAGAATATTCCCTCCACCCCTGGCAAGATAATGATGAACGTATGGCCGGGAACAGGCGTCGACGGCTGGCTGAACGCGTTTGACGGCACGGTTCCGATTACCGCAGAATATAAGTCCGTGGACTTTACGGCGGCAGAGGAGGGCTGAAAATGAACGAATTCAAGGGATACAGGAACGGCGTTGACCTCGGAGGCTGGCTATCCCAGTGTGGCTACGAAAAAGAGCATATCGAGAGCTTTATTACCGAATCGGATATCGCAAAAATAGCTTCGTGGGGCTGCGACCATGTACGCCTGCCGTTTGACTACAACATAATTCTTGATGAAAACGGCGACGTGCTGGAAAGCGGACTGAAGCTGCTCGGCCGCTGCGCGGACTGGTGCAGGGCGCACGGGCTTAATATAATTCTCGACCTGCATAAGACTATGGGATTTTCGTTTGACAAAGGCGAGCAGGAATCCGGGTTCTTTGAGAATCAGCGCTATCAGGATATTTTCGTGAACCTCTGGAGCCGCATTGCAAAGCGCTTCGGCGGCAGAAACGACGTTGCGTTTGAACTGCTAAACGAGATAACCGAGCGCCGCTTTGCAGAGATATGGAACCGTATCGCCGCACGCACGATAACCGAGATACGCAGGTACGCTTCGGAGAATTTCGTGCTCATCGGCGGTATTTATCAGAACGGCATTTTCGGTCTGACGCTGCTTGACAAGCCGTGCGACGAGCATATCGTGTTCAATTTCCACTACTACAATCCGCTGGTGTTCACGCATCAGAAAGCGCACTGGATAGATAAAATGACGGACGAGTGTGAGATAAGCTATCCCGGTCCAACAAAGGAATATTATGAAAAATCCCTTGAATTCATCGGTCCGGATCTCGCGCAGGCTTATGAGAATTACCCCGCGGATATTGTAGACCGCCGTTTCATGGAAGCGGAAATGCAGGTTGCAGCTGATGTCGGCAAGAAAATGAACGTCCCGGTGTACTGCGGGGAATATGGTGTTATCGACAAGGTGAGCGGCGCTGACCTGCTCCGCTGGTACGATGATATCCACGCCGTATTCGACAAATTTGGTTTCGGTCGTGCTGCGTGGAACTACAAGGAAAAGGATTTCGGAATAATTGACGAGTGCCGCGCGGATATCGCAGATGAGATCGTAAAACATCTGAAACGATAATTGCAAACGAGCAGGTGCAAAATGCGCCTGCCTGTTTATATCCTGAAGAAATACAGATATTATTCTAAGGCAACACCGCACAATTAACGGCTATCGCTTTTGCCGCACGCTTGCTTGCATCTTGCACAATTCGTCCTAGCAAGGTGTCAGCCATACGAGGGGGTTTGAAGAAGCAGTCGGTGTGCTATACACATTTTCTCTTTTCAAACCAGTTTTTAGAAGTTTCCTGATAATACTGCATTAAAAATGATGTTGTATAGGTAACCTCTAAAAACCCCTATGAAAAAGAAGAAAAAAGTGATATAATAAGGAAATGAAACAGAAAACAATATTTGATGAAGAAAACAGATTAGAGCTGCTAAGTCAGTTAGGAGATCCATTAGAAATATTGAACAGAGTAATCAAGTGGGAAAAGTTCCGCAGCGTACTGAACCAAGGGTGTCGAAAGGAGGACACAGGAAAGGGAGGACGCCCGCCGTATGACGTGGTAATGATGTTCAAGATATTGGTATTGCAGCGGCTGTATAACCTGTCAGACGATCAGACAGAATATCAGATCAATGACAGAATGAGCTTTATGAGATTTCTGGGAATAAACCTTTGCGATAAAGTCCCTGATGCGAAGACGATCTGGAAATTCAAGAATGACCTTGCAGAAATGGAAACAGTAGACAAATTATTCTGTATGTTTGACGAGCATCTTGAAAAAGAAGGACTGATCAGCCACAAAGGTACGATAGTTGACGCAACGTTCGTTGACGCACCACGACAGAGAAACAGCAGGGACGAGAACAAAAAAATCAAAGACGGTGAGATTCCCGAGGAATGGGAAAAGCCCGAAAACAAAAGTAAACTCGCTCAGAAAGACATAGACGCAGACTGGACAAAGAAGAACGGCGAACGGCATTTCGGGTATAAGGACCATGTAAAATGTGATGCCGACAGCAAGCTGATAACAAACTATAGCGTAACCAGTGCGTCAGTGCATGACAGCCAGCGCTGCCTAGTATTTATTGGCCAAGAAGACGAAGTGCTGTATGCAGACAGCGCATATTCAGGAAAACCAATCGCCTTAGCTCTGCCTGATAGCTGTGAAAATCAGATTTGTGAAAAAGGATATCGCAACTCTCCGCTGACCTCAGAGCAGAAAATGAATAACCGCAGGAAATCCAGAATCAGATGCCGCATTGAACATATCTTTGGCTTCATGACAGGGGCTATGCATGGCATAACAGTAAGAAGCATAGGCATTACACGTGCATGGATGAATATCGGAATCACCAATCTGGTATATAACTTTTGCAGGTACAGTTACTTAAAACGAGCCTCTGCCTGATATGGGATAACTGTGCCCTTTTTCAACTAATAAAAGGTAACAATCAAGGTAAAGTTCCTGTTTCAAAGCATTATTTGCAAGTCAACATTTGACCGATTATGCTAAATGCCTCTATTTGCCTGTATTTTTGTGGGTTTTTAGAGGTTACCTAATATAAAAAATTTACTTACTTCATTAAATGAAAGGGAGTTTATAGAAGTTTTGAGAAAAGCCATAAACTTTTCGTTACAATGACAATGCTGAAATCAGATTCTTGAAGATAACAATTTATTTTATTTTTGCCACAGGTTTTCCTCATGTGATGACATTAATAGTAAACGTAAAAACATCTTGTTTGGTCTAGCAACTGACCCATACTTATTCACCGATCATTTTTCACATTAATTACGTGCAAAATCGTTGAAAGCCTCACGCAAAGAGGAAATTCAACAATAATAACTCAATACCAGTATGAAAAACAATTTTCACCTCCACGGCAGATTATCCTGTTTATATCCCTCCAAGCTGGATTTCACCGCTTCCGTCACCTGATTAAACATAAACTGCCTATAAGCCGCAGCAAGCATCTCTTTGCGTTTTTCATCGCCGAGGGCAACATAATTCTCCCACTCATTTTCCAAACCGGTGAACTTCTCAAAACAGCGAAACAGTGCCCCTAGCACACTGGAAGCTTCATCTTCTCCGCTGTAAAATTCGTAATCCTCGCAAAGTTCTTGAAACAAGTGGTTGATTACGGACAGTTTTTCGTAGTCCTTATCCTTGACAAGCTGCGCCAAAAACTCTGCGGCGCTGTCGGACAACCCCGTAAACTCGCACACGGTTTTCATCTTTCCTTTCTGCGCTGTTGTGTTCGTTCTGCCAATAAGGTAGTCTGCGTTCACATTCAGTACATTAGCAATTCTCGCAAGTATCTCAATATCGGGCATACGCTTGTCATTCTCATAGTAGCCCAGCGTGCTTTTAGAAATCCCCACCATATCTGCGAACTGCTCGATGGTGTAGCCATGCTCCTTGCGAAGCTCTTTCAATCTTTTTCCAAACACCTGTTCGCAGGTGTTTTTTGTTTCCGGTACCATAGTGTTCCTCCTCGTAATGTTATTAAAAAGACTATATTTGTGGAATTAAAGACGAATATCCACAAACATCTTGACAGACCTACTGCGAAATGATATAATCACATCGTCACTCACAATAGTCATCTTTACAGCTATGATACCACGATGGTGATTATATGTCAAGTGGAAATTTCAAATCAGAAGGATTTTTTTCTTTCAGTTTTGCGAAAGGAGGTTCTGCAATGATAACATACGAACCGTTTTGGGATTACCTCGACTGGCACGAAATATCGACCTACACGCTGATCACCAAACATCACGTCAGCAGCAGTACGATAAACCGTCTGCGGCATAATCAGCCGGTCAGCACAGCGACAATAGACAAGCTCTGCGAAATTCTGAAATGCCCGGTCGATGATGTTATTACGTATGTCGAAAAGGCTAAATCGAGCGATTTGCGATCTGGTTGAAAGCTCGACTACATGGCGATTCTGCCGGAATTTGCGTGTGTTCCACACGCCGACAATACCGCAGGTTTTCAAGAGGTTTTAGGTGGTCTCCCCTTGCGAGGGGAGGTGCCACGAAGTGACAGAGGGGCTGACCGACAGACGGAAGCTTCCCTAACGCAGGCTATTTTGCTGACAAAATAGGTAATGCGTTATACCTATTCTGCGGAAGATTTCAAACGTGTCCGGAACAACAAAAAAATATAGCCTAAATTGCGACTACAGCCGCATTTACGGCTGCTTGAAAAGGAGTGAAAAATGAGCAATGAAACAAAAGCGCTGTCGATTTCTTTTCGTTCAGACGACGGCTACATTGAACATAACAACCGGGATTTCTTCACGGATAACGTGGATAAATCCCGAACGCCGAACAACATAACTTATGTAAAACGCGACCTGCGTGAGCTTTACCACGAACTTTTTGACGAAGCTCTCGCCGAGTATAACGCAAGGCAAAACCGACCCGACCGACAAATTCACGACTACTACGAACGCATCAGAAAAAGCAAAAAAGAAAAGCTGTTTCAAGAAATAATCGTGATGTTCGGGAATTCCGAGAATTGCGGCGTTGGTTCTGAAAATTGGGAAACAGCGAAAATCATGCTTGAGGAATATATGCGTGATTTTGAGAAAAGAAATCCTAACCTCAAGGTGTTCAACGCCGTAATGCACCTTGACGAAGCAACTCCGCACCTGCACATTGATTTCGTTCCCGTCTGCTGCGGGCAGAAGCAAGGACTTTCCACCCGTGTATCAATGAAGCGTGCAATTCAGCAGATGGGGTTTTCGGCAAGCGGAAAAAAGGAAACAGAAGCGATTTTATGGGGAAGTTCCGAACGGGCAAAGCTGACGGAAATTCTCAATAGCCACAATATCGCGCGGCAGGTTGTTGGAGCGTTCCACGACCACAAATCGGTTGAGGAATACCGCCGTTACGCTCAAATTCTTGGAAACACACGGGAGCATATTAGCGCTCTGAAAAAGGAAAACCCCATTGATTTAAGCAGCACAGATGTTGGTGAAATCCTCAATCAGAACGACCTGCTGCGCGAAACTGTGACAAAGCAGAAAAAAGAAATATCGCAGCTTCGGTCGAGGAACTCCGCAAAATTCCTGCCGATTGAGATTTACAACGATGAGAAGCGGCAGTACATAATTGAACAGTTGCAGCGCGTCAGCTGCCCGTTTGTTGAAGAAAAAAGCACGATATATGTTCCCGAATATTACGAGCCGTCTGTGAAAAAAGCGCTTGCTGCTTTCAAACCTATGGAGGGTCGGAATATCCGCGAACGGCTGAAATTCTTTATCGACCGAATACTGTATTCCGCAAGAGATTTCGAGGATTTCATCAAACTGCTGGAGGACTGCAAATATGAAGTGCGGAGAGGTAAATACATTACTATAAAGCCACCCTATGCAAAAAGGTTTTTCCGTCTGAAATCGCTTGGCGAGGATTATTCCGAGTATTCACTGAAGAACCGAATTGAAAACAGAAATAAAATTCCGTACGAGTTTAGGCAAACTGAAATGCAGGCAAACGCCCTTGAAAAGCCGTTCTACGCTGCGATAAACACAAGTATTACGCTTGTGAGAAAATTTGAGATTACACCTGCAAAGTGGGATAAGCAGCGACCGTATGATTTCATGAACGATAAGCAAATTGGCAGGCTGCTGCTTTGCCTGAACACGCTCTCCGAGCTTGAAATAAAATCCCGCGAGCAGCTTTACAGAACGGCTGAAAAATTGCAGGAGGAAATCGAAAACGGCGGCGACATTGAACTGAAAATCCAGCTTTCCCAAATCGAAAGCGCCATACGCACCTATGAAGAAATCGTCGAGGGCAATTACATAGATAACCTTATCCGCGCCGAGCGTGAGCGAAAAGAATCATTGCAGAAAAAATCCGAACAGCCTAAGTCGCAGACAGTTAATCGTAAGGACAGAAGATAAGGAAAGGAGGCAAATATGACCCAATCTAAAAAGCAGGAAATTCTCGCTAGCGTTACGGCGCTTTTGAGCAAACTGCTTGATGAGGAGGAAACACCTCTCACAAACGTACACAAACCCCCTGTCGAAATGCTGACTATAAAGGAGTGTACGCAAGAAGTCCGAGGACTGAACGAATTTACAATTAGACAGCTTATAGCGAGACATAAAATTCCTTTTGTCCGTGCTGGTCAAGGAAAAAACGGGAAGATACTTATTCCAAAAGCCGCTTTAATAGCATATCTTAACGGCACTGATTGACGGTTAGAAGTTGTGACAGCCTGAAAGTCTGGTCGGTCTGACGCACTTCTTCAGATTGAGAAATTTGTTTACAGACATAATCCATAGCCAAAGGCATATTTCTCAAAAAACCTCTTGACAAATTACGCTTTAAAGTGGTAAAATAGAGCTGCAGAAATATGCCAATGGTTTAACCGTCAAGGAGGTAAACTAATGGCATCAATCGAAAAAAGAGGCAACTCTTACAGGATTAAAGTATCCTGCGGCTACAAAGCGGACGGGACACAGGTTTTTCAGCGAATGACCTGGACGCCCGACGAAAAGATGACCGCAAAGCAAATCGAAAAGGAGGTGCAAAGGCAGGCAGTTCTCTTTGAGGAGGACTGCAAGCGTGGGCAAATCGTTTCGGCGGTGAAGTTTGAAACATTCGCCGAAGAGTGGTTTGAGGAATACGCAAAACTCAACCTGAAAAGCACAACCTACACACGGCAAAGACAGCTCACGAAGCGGGTTTATGCGGCAATAGGGCATATTCGGCTTGACAAGATAACTACCCGACTTATTCAGAAATTCATCAATTCCCTTGCGCAGGACGGCGTGAACGAGATTACGAAAAAGCCGCTTTCACACAAGACAATGGTGCATTATCTCTCGTTTATTTCAACCGTGATTGATTATGCAATTAAAATGGATATGCTGACCGACAACCCTTGCCGCCGTGTGACAATCCCCAAAGGAAGCAAGAAAGAGCGCAAAATCCTCTCAATACAGGAAACGGAGGACTTTCTGAAACTACTTGAAACAGCTCCTCTGAAATGGCGGACATTCTTCACACTGGATATTTATAGCGGAATGCGCCGTGGTGAAATGCTGGGTCTTGAATGGAAAGACATCGACTTTGAAACGGGGGTTGTCCACATTCAACGGACTTCCAACTACACGAAGGCTAGGGGCATTTACACGGACACGACCAAAACAGAGAACTCGGTGCGTTTCATCAAGCTGCCGCCCGAGGTGCTTGCAATTCTTGAACAATTCAGAGCCGAACAGGAAAAGGAGAAACAGCGGCTCGGTAGTAAGTGGATTGAGAACGACCGCCTGTTCACAAAGTGGAACGGGCTTCCTATGAACCCGCAAACGCCCTACGGCTGGCTGAAAAAGTTTTGCGAAAAGCACGGTATGCCATTTTGTGGAATTCATAGTTTTCGTCATCTGAACGCCAGTTTACTGATTGGCGCAGGCATTGACCCGACAACCGTTTCGGGTATCCTCGGACATTCGCAGGTGAGCACCTCGCTGAACATCTACGGACATATGTTCCGAGAGAACCAAGTCAAGGCTTGCAACGCCGTGGCGGAGGCGCTGGATTTTACTAAAAGAGGGGCTTGATGAGAATAATACCCAAACAAGACCCATAGCATATTTTCAAGCAAAAAGAAAAGCTCACAATCGGCTCTGTAAAGCCATTCAGGAGTATCGTGGTGTGGTGACCCGTACGGGAATCGAAAGCGGCAAACCGCCTTTTATATCTTTTCATATATTTTCTCAAACCGCATGGTTAAGCCATTTATGAAAAGTCAGAGCAGTTGAACCTGCACTGTCTTTGCACCTGTTTTTGTAACTTTAGCGGACAAATAGCGGACAGAATGATGAGTGAGGTTAACTATTGTGCTCGTGAAAATTCTCGATGGAATAAGCTCCAAAGATAAATATCAGGTTAATCCGTTCCACAAAAATAGCAATCTGCAATTTCATCAAGCTGCTTCGCAAGCAGTACGCAAAGACAAATCCTCGTCCGACTGCTTTTGTGGAAATCGTGAAGTGGGAGAATACCCGAGATTTCTATGTTGGACATGAGGTTATGGAGCAGCAGTGTTTCAAGAAAGAACATAACAACAGAAACAGAGCGTGCCTTTTGACAACGCTCTGCCGTTTTTTGTTTTCAGATATTCTTTGCGCTTATAAAGGAAAAGGTCATTATTATCACTTAATGCACTTAGTAGGCGGGATAAGGAACCGTGATTCCGATAATGCCGATGACTTTCCGATAAGCATTTTCCAAACACCATGCTCAGGCATATGCCGTCTCCGAGCATTAAAGCTCTGACAATGCCGAGAAGTGGTTTTCGATGAGCATTACGCTTATCTTGACGGGCTCTTGCCCTCCATTCTGCACCATATGATAAGCGTAACAAGATCTAGTACAAGTCTGATAACGCCGCAGGCGATACCCAGCGTGCGCATTTTCCATTCCTGCAGGAGAGCCATGCACATTCCGAGTGCTGGTGCCCGCGTCCAGACTCAGATAATCACCATGCCACACCCATAAAAGATGAATAGCTATTCAGTATATTGTATTGGAATCATGTTTTTTTCTGCATATTTTGCCGCACTACTTTCCCTTTTTGCATAAATTACCAACTTTGGAAAGTCCTGTACAGTGATTCCAACAATTTCCACATCAGACGGAATAACTATTTTTTCAAGATCGTGACAATTTTTGATTGTTGTTCTTCCGTCAATGCACATCGATCTTTTCCACGTGTCTTCTCCCATGACCATTTGTATAATTGGATGTTCCTCTGCTTCTTCATAAGGTTCAATAATCAGCTCTTTTAGATTGGTGCAGTTTTCAAACGCATGGCTTCCCAAAACCGCTGTCTGAGATGGTATCGTAAATGTTGTCGCGGATTGCTTTGGCGCAACTCTGCAGATGATATCCAATGATGAACTTGAAAGCGCACCATTATACATCACAACATGGTTCGCATTGTCAGATATAACGAATTCTTCCAAGGAATCACAGCCGCAAAATGCATTTTCTAGTTCGTATCGCCCCGAAAGATTTTCCCGACCAGCCAAAACGTTATCGAATGGTATTCGCACTTTTTTTAAAGAAGAACATCGGTCAAAAACGTTATTCGCCCACGTCGTCATATAGTTGTGTCCTTCCGGCAAAACACTGTCAGGAAGAAGAATCTCTTCGAGCATTTCACAGCCTTCAAAGGCGTGACTTCCGACGTACTCCAATCTTTCGGAAAATCGAATCTCCCGAAGCGCTTTACACTTATAAAATGCAAAACTTCCGATTTCTTTTACGTCGCTTTCCATTATGATTGTTTTGATTTTTTGACAACGGTCAAATGCCCAATCGCCAATCATTTCAACCGAAGCGGGGATCAAAAAGGTCTCACATTCAAAACTTGGCGGCACTAGCAAAAGTGTTTTCATTTCCTTATCATAAAGAGCGCCTTCAAATACGGTATAATACGGATTATCCTTATCCACATCAATCGCGGAAATATTGATATTATCATGAATTGCATAAATTTCGCTACTCGTCACCTGTTCGGTGATAAAATAACAGTTTTCTGCTATTTTCCCAATGTGTTCGTGCTTCTTAGTGTCAGAAATGATCGTTGGGGATTCATTTTGACTCTCATAAACAGACATTTCCGTTTTCTGTTCTACCGCCTGATCAATTACATTTACGGCATTGTTTTTTTCGCTTTGGCATGAGCAAAAAAAAACAATCAGAAAAAAAAATAATATAATAGCACGTTTATTCATCCGGTCTCTCCTCAATTATAAATTTTTTATAATAATAATTACGTCTAATGCCTGTATATTTCTTTTTACCATTAACCAAACTTGATAAGGGTTACAGCTGTAATAAGAAAGAAAAAAGATGAGTCAACTTACACCAACCGGTCTCCATTTGAAAGTTGGACGGTTTAATTCTGGATTATCCAAAATTAAATACGCCAGTCTCCATTCACCGTTTTCATTAACGGCAAAACCATTTATTGTATGATGAAATGGAAAGAACTCATGTGGCAGATAATCCGTAAAATAATCCCCATAATCATATGAAACATAATGCCATAGAAATTCACAGATTGATTCGGAATGGTCTACAATTTCGATATATGACCGATCTCTAAATGGATCTGTTGCCCAATTCCCCACTTTCTCCATATTCACCCACAAGATTCCTTCTTCGTCTCTTATAAATATCTGCTGAGGTTTATCTTCTGTACCATAAAAAAGGTAATGCGCGTATGCCTCTGTAAATGTCTGATGATACAATTTTTTAATATCTTGTACAGATTTAAAATAATCGGAGTACACTTTGCCAAGTATCATTTCAGATTTTCCCCCACCCGAAGATATATGATCTACCAGTTCAAACGATTGCAGCACCTTTGTATCAAAGCATAAAATGTTTCGGTTCATAAGCAAAACAATTTCATCTTCTAGGGAAGCGCCTTCTGGTAGCGAAGCAGTGATCAAATCAAAGCTTTCAAACGCTTCCTTGGTTGTTAAAACTTCCTGCCAGTTCTCTGGAACAACAAAGCCGTCTAAAAGCCAATTATCAACACTTTTATCTGTGATATCCGTGCTGCTGTCAGGTTCGTCGATTGAGATATTATCTTCGAAAGCTGAAAAGATCGTTTCGTCATTGATCTTAATTTCCTTCGCGGTTGTTACAGCAGATTCGACAACAGATATCTCTTCAAAAAAGGTACTCTTTTCACCATTTCGCTCTTCTTCGTGTTCATTTACAGAAAAGTCGCTTGACCCTGTTTGCTGTCCCTCGTTGTAAAGAGTACAGCCGCTGTAAAAGATCAAGGAAACAGATAATATTACTTTAAGAGTCTTCCGAGTAAATTCCATAGACATACCCTCCTTTTAGATTATTCCATCTTATTATTGGATTAGGGAAATTGTTAAAAAAATGGGTTAAATTAACATATGAAGTTTCACAGGAATCCAGCACAAAATAATCAGAAAGCCCGCTACCTTCGTTTACATATGACACTACAGTAATTAAATGATCCGTACCATTACTATTTGAAGCCCCAACTAATACAGGTTTGTTTAACTCTAATTGTTTTTTAACTTGATTGCGTACGGTATCTTTATTTGATACGGATTTCATTTCTGCTATCCAAGTCATTCCGTTATCAGTCCAATTGGTGTCTGTAATTTTTTCAAGAAACTCATTGGGCTCAAATATGTCTTCGATGAAATTGTATTGCCCCGATGTTGTTGCCATAAGTGTACATTTCCTGGAATTTTCCCTTGCTCCATCTTTGATGTAATAATACTGATAATATAAAGGAATCGTTCTAAAAACACCGACTGAATCCGGGATGGGATAGTACCACTTATTGAACAAGACAACCTCATTTGTTCCGATCAAACCATTTGTTTTTCTGTTTAATCTTTCGATATACTCAACAGAGTCAAACTCCAGTACATCACACGGCAAATAACCAAACCGACCATCAATTTTTACTTTTATCCAGTATTGTATTCTTCGACGGCTGCCGGTTACAGCTTCCTCTGTTTCTGTAGCTTCCTTTATTACATACACTTCCGGTTCCTTGCGTGAAATGATTAGCGCGCTCGCTTTTACCTCGAGATTGCTTTGCACGGTTATATCAAATTGGGAGCTCGTTTCAAAAGGCATGGAATACAACCGCGAAGCATACGAAAGGGTAAACGTTTTCCATTCACTGTATATTTCAGCAATCCCAAATTCAACGCTTTCGTCATTATCCGATTTAGTCGTTCGTTTCATTCCGTCCAACGGCATACTATCAAATCTATCAATCACCCCATCATTGTCGCTATCAGGGTCGATCGGGTTTGACTTAATAGGAGTAACCGGTGACAAAAGAGCATGGTATGGA
>USOZ01000021.1 GCA_900556525.1 uncultured Oscillospiraceae bacterium
ATCCACTCTTCAAGCTGAATTTACAGACCGAACACAAGGTCGTCGCCGTCCAATTCATCAAGTTTTTTGAACCCAAGCGAAATATACAGGGATTGAGCCTTTTTGTTGCACTCCTCCGTTGCCAGCTTAATCTGCTTTTGTGGGTCAACCGCCTTCAGTATATCTATGGCAAGCTGTGCGGCGGCTTTTCCATAGCCCTTTCCTTGCTGCTCTGCATCAATAAAGTAGCTCCACGAATGGGCGTCACCGCCACCCAGCCATTCGTTCAGATTGATAAAGCCGATAGGCTTATCATTTTCATTATAAATAATGCATGGGTAGTTATCGTCCCTGAACAAATATGCTCTACCAACAGAAAACCATGCGGGGTTAACAAGTTCCTTTTGTTCTTCCGTCAACCGACAGTCATATGTCGCATATATCAGGTCATCCATTGTTAAAAGCGGCTTAATTTTTACACGTCCATTCCGCCAACACTCGCCGGAAAGCTTTTCAAGCTTTTCACGCAGCGACATAAAATCACCCCAATCAAATTTTATAATGCCTCCGCACCGATTTTTCCACAGATATATGCGGCAAATTCGCCCGCATCTCCGGAAGCTAAATCACACTTTTGTAAAAGCAGTGCCTTTTCATTATCATAAATAAGCAGCCACAGATGCTCTTCTTCAAAAATTTCATTTATGCCTTCATATGGAATTTTTTGCTCCTCGCCACAGGCAAAAACAGTCATTCCGTAGTCATCAAAAACCACCTTGACCGGATTTTTCTCAAAGTCGGCGGCACTCAGCTTTTCAGCAACGTTTCAAACATAACGGTTTCAGGCGGCGTCGTTACCGCAAAGGGCGGCAGCGAAAATTCATTCGGTATCGGCGGCGATTATGCTTACGTCTCAACCTGCACAGGACTCAAAGTAACGGGCGGCTCGGTAAAATCCACCTTTACGGTCACTCCGACAGACGAAAGCGGAAATCCCGTTTATCCTATGATAATCCCGAACCCGAACGGTGCGGACGTGTACATTGACGGCGTGAAATATTCCGCAGCGAATCACTCCGCTCTCGACGGCGATACAAGTCTTTACGCTTATCTTACAAAAGACGAACACACCGTAACCGTAGGCGGAATCCCCGTTTATCTTGCGGAAATTCCGAATTCGGACGGCGCGGATGTGTACATTGACGGCGTGAAATATTCTGCCTCGGCGAACCGCTCCGTCTACGACAGCGACACAAACCTTTACGTTTATCTGACAGGTGACGACCACGCTGTTACCATAAACGAAAGCACAAAGATTTACGTCTTTGAAAATTCGGCTTTTGAAGAAATGAACGTATATTTCGCGCCCGAATTCGGCATTATCCCCACGGAAGACGGCATGACATGGGATGGTGACACCAAAACGCTTACCCTTGATAATGCTACGGTAGCAACATACAGCAATACAGCCGATGTTGAAAAAGTTGATATATTCTTCCTGATTCCCGCAGATACAACTATTGTCTGCAAGGGCGAAAACGCCATTCGTTTCAACGATCATACAGATGGATTAACGGGCTGTTCGATAAAGTGCAAAGGCAACCTTACCATTGTCGGCGAAAGTTCTGTCAATGATAAGCTTGACGCAAACAACTCCTTAAACAATGTAAGCACTTACCATACCGCATATAACATTATTTCCTGCGCAGGAACGCTTGAAGTCCGCTCCTGCAAATTAAGCGTATTTTCAGAAGCGCTCGCTGTTTCGGCTGATAATATAGTTATAAGCGGCGACGGGTACATGATGGCGCAAAGCGCAGACAAAACGGCTCTTTCCATTCCGAACGGCATTGTAATCGACAATGACGCGGCGATCAACATTAAGGCGGAAACAGAAAATACTGACGAGTTATTTGTCGGAGACATTACCTGTGCAGCCGAAAACTGTGACGTCAGTAAAATATACAATAGTACAGCCAGCCTGCTGGCATTTACTCAGGCGAACATAGTTATTGAAAACGGCGCAATAAGCGGAAAAACGAGCAAAAACTTCTCCTCTGATATTACCGCAGCGGTTTACGGCGCGGATATAGCCACTTCCGTTACCGCAGGCAGCGACGCTTCCGACTTTTTCGAGGCGCTTCCCGACGGTCTGAGCGCTTCGGTAAAGAGCGTTTCGGGCAACACCGTAACATTTACCGTTTCGGGAATTCCTTCGGCGATAGCAAGCGGCGAATATGAACTTAACGCAGTAAAATTCATTGAAAACTTTGGTACTTTGAATTATCTGTACTATGAAGAATATTTAAAACAATACAAGGATACCGCGAGCGAAGAAATACTTGCACAGCTTGAAGCAGACCTTAAAGTTTGGAAAGAATCCTCCTATACGGTATCCGGCGATACGTCTTTTAATATAGAAGACGGCAGAGATTTTATAATTACAGGACGTCTCAGAGATGTTGTCGAGGGCGAGGATTATACATACGAAAACGGTGTCCTCAAAATTTTAACAAATGCCTATGTAACTATAAAGAACAGAGATCCCGACGTTCCGACGACGGACCGTATCGAAGTAGAAACAAACATAAACGTTCCGAACAGGGATATGTTCAACATAGCCCTTGCGGGAGTAAATATCGACGTTTCGGATATTGATGACACGGCGGCGATCGGAATACTTTCCGATTTTACAGGCGGCTCCATTACCGCCAACGAAAATACCGTAAATATATTAAAGAGCGGTAAGAACCGCGCAGGCATAAACGCCGCGCCCAACTCAGGTTCGCTTAATATATACTGCTACGGCGATCTCCGCTGCTACGGCGGAGAAAACGGCGCAGGTATAGGAAGCGGAAACGGCTTACAGCACCCTCGCCTCATTATCGAAAGCAGCTCTCTCATGGGTAAACTAACTGCTGTCGGCGGAAAGTATGCGGCAGGTATCGGCGGCAGCACAGGCAGCTATCCTAACGAGATACTCATCTCAGGAATCAACATAAACGCAATAGCGGGCGAGCAGGCTGCGGTGAATGTAAGCGTATCGGGGTCAAAGACATATTTCGTGGTCTTTGTTCCTATTTTTACAGTGTGGTCCTCGCCCGTAACGTAGGGATAAAGATTGGTATCGCCGAAAACTTCGTGGTTTTTCATCGCAAGCGCCGCGTCGTCGATATATACCGTTTCGCCGTTCGGATTGCTGAGTTCAAGCAGATAAAGCGTTTCGACCGCGTTCTGACATTCGCAAACGACGAATGGAGCATAGCTTCGGCAGTCGTAACCGCCACCCCGAAAGCAAGCGTAATTCCCCAGAACGTTAAGGCAACGGCGGGCGACAAGAAGATAACACTCACATGGAGCGCAGTCGAAAACGCAGCGCAGTACCGCGTTCAGCGCCTTGTCGGCTCGACATGGACAACCGTTGCAACTCCTACGGCAACAAGCTGCACAAACGGCGGTCTTACCAACGGCGAAACCTACAGCTACCGCGTTTTGGCACTTGTTGACGGCAAGTGGAACGGCGCTTCGGCAGTCGTTAAGGCTACTCCGAAAGCATAACCTAATACTAATTTCTAATCAATATTAGGCAAAAATTCTCGTATAACCCATATATGCAAAGATTATACTCGATTTTTTGTATAGTTTTTAATTGGTGCTGGGTATAAATTCAAAAAGGTCTGCGGCGTTTTATTGGCGATTAGCCTTAAGCGCTGCGAACCTTTTTTATATGCAGAAAACCTCTCCGTATCGGATACGGAGAGGTCCTGTTTTTATTGGGTTATGCGGCTTATGCCTTGGGTGTTGCGGAAACCGCCGCCGAAGCAGACGTCCACTTGCCGTTCACATAAGCAAGTACGCGATAGCTGTATGCCGTGCCGTTTGTAAGACCTGTGTTGGTGTAGCTCGTCGAAGTTACATTTGCTACAGTGCCCCATTTCGAATTGTTAAGGCGCTGAACGCGGTACTGAGTTGCGCCCGAAAATGCCGACCATGTTATCGTAACTTTCTTATCGCCTGCCGTTGCCTTTACATTCTGCGGTACGGAAACTGCCGCGGGCTTAGCGGAAACTGCCGCCGAAGCGCTGCTCCACTTTCCGTCCACAAGCGCCAGAACGCGGTAAGAATAGCTTGCGCCGTTTGTAAGACCTGTGTTGGTGTTGCTCGTCGAAGTTACATTTGCTACAGTACCCCATGTCGAGTTGTTAAGGCGCTGTACGCGGTACTGCGTTGCATTTTCAACAGCGCTCCATGTGATAGTTATCTGCTTATCGCCTGCGGTAGCCTTTACGTTCTGCGGGATAGTACCTGCCTTGGGCGCTGCGGAAACAGCTTCCGAAACAACTCCCCATGTCGTGCCGTCGCTTGCAAGTACGCGGTAGCTGTATGTCTGACCGTTGACTAAGCCTGTGTTCGTGTAGCTTGTCGAGGACGTTGTCGCAACAGTTCCCCACGATGTACCGTTAAGTCTCTGAACGCGGTACTGGACTGCTCCGTCGAGCTTATCCCATGTAACGGTTATCTGCTTATCGCCTGCCGCTGCCTTTAAATTCGAGGGTGCGGGCAGCTTAGCTCTCGGCGAAGCCGTAATGGTATTGCTTTCGTCGACATACTCGGTTTCGTTCATTACAACGCCTATTGCGAATGTATATTCCTTGTCGTTTTCAAGGTCGGTTACTGTAACGCTGTTTGTTTCGGACGTGCTGCAGTATATGCGTTCGCCGTCCTGAATAATGTATGCTTTATAGCTTACGCCGGAAAAATCGACCGCGTCCCATATGAGGGTAAGGGTCTTATCGCCCGCTGTCGCCTTGAGGTTCTTTACCGACTGCGGATTGATAATATACAGCGTGTTGAGTTCGCCGCCGCGCATTTTTTCGTTTACTGCGCGGAGTTTTCCGTCCTCGGTCTCCTCCTTGCGGGATTCGACAAACGCGCCGATCTCTGCGATCTTATAACCGTCGGTATCGCTCTCGTCGATCATATCCGTATAAGAGGTCGCCGCCGTATTGAAACCGAAACTGTTGTCTGTAAATCTCCAAACGTCATCGCTGTCCTCTTTCTCGAGAACAAAGTAGAACTTAACCGTATAATCCTCTGCGGAATAACCCTCGGTATCGCTCGTGAACGTGATCTTATCGGTCGATAAGGTCTTATAGGCTTTCTTAAATTCGGCAAGCGTCATTCCGACATACTCGCCCGAAAATTCATCTGCGGGCATTGATGCGTGAGCGCACGCGCCGTCAGTATTGTCGTCCTGCTGATAGCTTGCGTAGACCTGCTTATAAGGATTTATGACAACTTTTGCAGCCGCGCGGGTATCTTCCTTAAATTCAAGTACAATTAAGGAATTTTCGGGGAGTGAACGGATAATTTCGCTTACCGCGCCGTTTTCTCCGTTCTTCGCCTCAACGACAACTTTTACCGAAGTGACTTTATAATCATCTTTACCTTCAAGAATTGAATAATACGTTGAGAAATTAAGCGTGAAATCCTCGTCAAGCGCGTTATTATACCAGTTGAGCCACCGGGTATCGGTTCCCTCGTCGTTATCGACTATAACTTCGATACGATAGTTATATGCGTCAGCCTTTGCGCCGACGGAATCCGCAAAATATCCCGGAGCCTTGATAGAAACCGACTTATAATCGGCAAGAAGTTCGGAAACCGTTTTTCCGATAATTTTGCAGCCGCTGTATTCATAGTCCGCTCTTGCGGTCATTCCGCCTGCGTTTTCATCGTTTCTTGTGTACATATACGCCGTCGAAGCGATAGGCTCAAGTTCAACGTTTTTGCGCGTATCCTCGCGGAATTCAAGCGTAATATGGCTTCCGTCGGAAAGACCGCGGATAGCTTCGCTTACCGCATGGCTCTTTCCTGTGCTTTCGTCATATTCCGTTTTGGGCTCTATGACGATCATAACTCTGTTTATAACATAATCGTCAAGAGCGCACGAGGAAATATTCTTTCCGTCAGCGCTGAAGCTGTCAACGCGGAATGTTCCGTCAGAAGTCAGCGCAGCGGTCTCGTCTGCGAAAATTTCCTTTTCGCTTCCATCAGACGGGTCTGTAGCTATAAACCTTACCTTATAGGTAAATGCGTCTGCGCCCGCGTTTACGGAATCACCGTAATACGACTGCGCCGCAGCGTTAAGCGTTTTGTATTTTTCGCGGAGATCCTTTATAGTTGTCTTTCCGCTTTCGATTCCGTCAACATCAACAGCAACGCTCGCGCTTGCCAGCGCGCCTTCAAGCCAACTGTCGTCCGTGAAAACATACATCTCTGTAGATTTTTCGGAAATCGCAGGAACGCTGAGTTCGCCGCGCGTATCCTCGCGGAATTCAAGCGTAATACTGCTTCCGTCGGAGAGACCTCGGATAGCTTCGCTTACCGCATGATGTTTGTCCGTGCTTTCGTCATATTCCGCAGCGGTTTCTATGTTAAGTTCAACTCTTTCTATAACGCAAGAGTCCAGAGCACCCGAAGAAATGGTTTGACCGTCGCTATCGTAGTCGTCGATGCGGAATACTCCGTCAGAAGTCAGGGCAGCTCTGTTGCTGGGGTAGATGTGCTTTTCGTTTCCGTCGGTGGGGTCGGTCGTTATCAGCTTCACATAGTGAACAAACGCGTCTGCGCCCGCGTTTACGGAATCACCGTAATACGACTGCGCCGCAGCGTTGAACGCCTTATATTTTTCGCGGAGATCCTTTATAGTTGTCTTTCCGCTTTCGATTCCGTCAACATCAACGGCAATGTCCACTCTTGCAGCCGCGCCTTCAAGCCAGCTGTCGTCCGTGTAAACGTACATTTCAGCCGAAGCGGAGGAAATCGCAGGAACGCTGAGTTCGCCGCGCGTGTCCTGAGTAAGAACAACGGTAAATACATCATCTGCGTTGAGAGCCTTTATAGCCTCGTTTAAGGTATAGTGCTTATCCGTTTCGGAATTGTATCCGTTTTTCGGTCTGATATAGAAATTCATGCCCGAGATAACATAATCTTCGGGATTGCTTATTTCTCTCAGGACCTCTTCGACCATGCCGTCAACAGGAGCGTTTGTCGCAGCAAGGCTTGACGCGTCATAATACGCTGTGCGGTTATCGTCGCCGTTCTGAAGCCTAATGTTGAACGTGTACATGAGGTCGTCTGCGGTAACGCCGTCGAGCGAGCAGCTAAAGAAAGGCACTTCGGGGATATTCAGCATCTTATAGCCGTCCATTAACTGCTTTAAAGTCGTTTTGCCGTAGGTTATTCCCTCGGGCGCGGCAACTTCTGTGAAACCGCCCGCGTTTACTCCCTCGTACCAGTCGCTGTTTTCTTCAATAAAAGCATACAGGTCGACTTCGCCCGAAGCGGCGGTAATATCGAGCGTGCTGCGCGTATCTTCGGTAAGTTCGACAGTGAACTTATCGCCTGCGCTGAGCGCGCTTACGTCGGAGTTTACGCTTACGTTAAGCTGCTTTTCTTCGTCATAGTTGGTGTTTACGCTTATGTCGATATTGATCTTCGATATTACTTTATCGTCATAATTTGAAATATCGTCATCGCTGCCGTCCGGAATAATACCGTAAAGGTTTCCGAGGTTCGTGTTGCTCGAACGCAGTCCGAGATATGAGCCGTCGGCGAATTCAAATCCGACGTTCTGATTGAGCTGGTCTCCCGTAAGGCTCTCAATGCTGCTCGCGAAGAACGGAAGATCCTGCAATTTGATGTACTTGTACTTGTCGCGGAACTCCTTCATTGTCGTTGTTCCGTATGTGATACCGTCAACGCTTTCAATAGTAAACGAGCCGCCCGCCGACGCGCCGTAAAGCCAAGAGTTGTTTTCGTCGGTATAAGCGCCCATTGTTATCGTTCCCGAAGCTGCGGGAAGCTCGAGCGTTTCCTTGTCGTCCTCGGTCGTTTCGATGAATAGGTTATATCCCTTCGGGAGCGCGTTCAGCACTTCGCTCTTCGTACGATTCTTGTTAATATCGCCGTCCCATTCACACGCGGTCTCAAAGCTCGTTCCTATTTCCTCGATAATAAGCCCGTCGTTGCTGTCATCGGGGAACATACCGTTGGTAAACGTTACTCCCTCTTCGTCAAGGGCAAAAGCCATCTGCGCGTCGCTCGTGGTGAACTGGGCGTTGTCGCAGCCGATATAGAACATTTTAACGAACGCGTCTTTGCCCGCTCCCGCAGTATCGGAAATATAGTTTACCGCAGGGGTATATACCTTTCCGACAGCCGCGCGGAATTCGCCGACAGTCTTGCCCTTAAACCGCTCGGTAAGAACGGAGTCGGGGATCGAAGTGCTGGCGATATTCCCCTCGAGCCAGCCGCTGTTATCGTCGGTGCTGATCGTAAGCGCAATATTGTCGGTTATCGCAGCCGTTGACGGGGCTTCTCTTGTGTCCTCTTCAAAATCTACCGCTTCGACAGTGACCTGAATATCAGAATGCGTGTGGTTCTGGATAGCTATGTTGCGCTTTCCCGAAAACTGGTCGTATGTGAGCGTATGGGTCGAAACGCCCGTTTCGCTGTCATAGGCCACGGTGATCTTGTTGCTCCAATCGTTGTCGAGAATAATTCCGCAGACTTCCTCGGGGGTCTTTGTTTCGCCGGTCTTGTTGCCGTCGTCGTCAAGAACGTCCTCGGTAAGTCCCGCAGGAGCGGTACAGGTAATGCGGATCGTCGAGCTGCTTGTCGCAATTCCGCCGAGCGCGATAGTCTGACCTTGCGCTTGCCAGTCGCCGAGCGTCGTCTGCATAAGTTCGTAGTCCTGCGCGGCAGCGGGCAGTTCAAGTACGATAGATGATGAAACTGCCATTATGCCCGCCATTACGCCGGACCAAAGTCTTCTGTTCATTTTTTTACCTCCCAATGCTTTTTTTGACGCGTATGCCACGCCTTGCTTATATTATATCATGCCCGCGCGGGCTTTTGGTGTGCATTTCTGCATTATTTTTCCTCCCGCGCGACATTTGCGAAGCATTTTCCGACAATTAGGAAACGTTTATTGACTTTATCGCCGCTTTCGACTATAATTTCTTTGTATACAAGCATAATAGGAGGATTTGCACAATGAAACGTAAAATTATTTCACTCGCGCTTGCCTGTGCGCTTCTGCTCGGAGGCTGTTCCGAAGAGCTTGAGGACGAATGGTTCGACGAGGACGATATTCTCTCGGAAACGACGGCTTCCGAACCCGCAGATGAAGAAAATCCCATTCAGGCTGCCGCGCAGGACTACGGAACGGGACTCGAAAATTTCACAATAAACGGCGCTCCCGACGAAAATCCCGACAGAAAGATCTCAAAGAGCCGCACGCCTATCCGTCAGGCGCGCGCGATAAACGTAAACGGCGAAAAACTCTCCGACGATTTTTATTTTTACCGCAATGTTCTTTCAACGCGCAACAAGCAGGCTTACGACCAGATCTACGCTGCGCTCTACCGCGGCAGCGATACCGTAAACATGAACGTCCCCGTTCATTACAGCGAAATTTCCGATATTGTGTTCAGCGTTTTCTACGACCACCCCGAACTGTTCTGGATGGAAAATTCGGTGAATTATTATTACAACAATAACGGCGAGGTAACGCAGCTCACGATCGGCACCAATGACACCGCAGGAAACCTCCGCGCATATCAGCAGGCTTTTGAGAGCGCGGTAACAAAAGTTCTCGTAAAGGCGAATACTTTTTCGACCGACATTGAAAAGGTCAAGTACGTTCACGATTATCTGACGAACACAATAGATTATGTGTACAATTCCCCGCTGAATCAGAGCGCGTACAGCGCGCTTGTCCTCGGAAAGACCGTCTGCGCGGGATACGCAAAGGCTTTCCAGTACTGTATGCAGAAACTTGGTATCCCTGCGGCTTATATCGTCGGATATGCGGGCGAACTGCACGCATGGAACTTGGTCAAGCTCGACGGCGAATACTACAACATGGACGTAACGTGGGACGACCCGATAAGCAACCCGCCGACAACGTATTATTATAACTATTTCAACATCACCGATTCGGCGATAAGCAGCGACCATTCGCGCGACGAGCTTTCGCAGAAGCTCCCTTCCGCAAACGGCACGAAATACAACTACTATTCTTGGTTCGGAGACAGCGCGGGCAGCGATTTTAACGACTGGAACGCGATAAACGGCGTTATCCCGACGGAATACGGCCACGAAACGGACGAAAACGGCAATTACATCGCCGAAAGCGATTATACCGACATTCCGAGCGATAATATCGACAGCGACAACTCCGCAAACTACGACGATAATTACAGCCCCGATGATTACAGCGACTTCAGCTGGGACGACTGGGACTGGAGCGACGATTCCGACAGCTGGAACTGGGACGACGCATCGTGGGACGATGAGGACGACGATTTGTGGGACTGGCTCTGGGATGATGGCGACGACTGGTGGAACACCGACGACCTCGACGACTGGGATTGGTAAAGCGCCAAAACGAACACCGCTGACAGCACTGCGCATTTTACGCGGTGCTGTTTTTCTGCGACGTGCGATCTGTAACCCTCTTTCTAAAAAATACACAGAAAAAACACGCCTATCGTCAAAAAATTGTCAACAATAACTCTTGAACTTTTTACACAAAAATGATACCATATATGTAGTAAAAAGTAACAAAAGAGCAAGATGAAAATTGAGATGAAAAAAAAGGAAGCTGAGAATATGGGGAATATACTCGCAAGCGAAAAATTTAGGCATTTTTTCCAAGGCATTGACTGCTACTCAAAATCCATTGACGTTTATTCAGCACGCATAACCGATTGCATGACGGGAGTTGCAAAAGAACTTTTTATCGGAAAACTGACCGCGACTCTCGAGGCTTCGTCCACGCCCGTTTTGCCGCCCGCTTCAGACCCCGAAAAATGGCTTTATGTAAGTCCCGACGGCTTCGGCGACGACCATGAAACCTGCGTTTATTCCATGGACGACGGCAGCAAGGCGATTTTTTCCGCGTGGGTCGAAAGCGGTCATGAATGGACCGACGACGAACGCGAGGAAGTGCGCTTCATATGCGAAACGCTGTTCGTTTTTATGGGTCGCGCGAGACTTTCCGACATTGCTTCACGCTCGCTGTTTATCGACTCTCTAACGGGTATCCCGAATTCGGCGCAGTTCGTTATGGACGGTGCGCGGCTCGCAAGGCTCGACGAGCTGAAAAACTATTTCGCGCTTTACATAAGCCTGCGGAATTTTAAGGCGCTTAACACGAGCGTCGGAATGAAACACGGCGACGAGATCATAAAAATATACGCGCATCTGCTCCTGAACCGCGTAGGAAGCAAGGGCTTTGCGGCGCGTCTGGGCGGAGATAATTTCGCCGTGCTTATCCGAAAGACCGACGCGGACGAATTTATAAAATTCGTGTCGAATATTTCGATAGATCTGCTTATCGGCGGGCTTACGTCGAGCTTCCGTATCCATTCGTATATCGGCGGCTACGACATTGGCGAAGGCGACAATATGCACTATGTAATGAACTGCCTCTCTACCGCGATAAAGGAAGCGAAATCGAAAATGTCGGAAAATGTCGTTATCTACAATTCCGATATTATGAAAAAGCTTATCGCGGACGAAGAAACGCTTTCGGAGTTCCCCGATGCGCTCAAAAACGGCGAATTTCTCGTATATTATCAGCCGAAAGTGAACCTCGAAAACAACGTTATGTGCGGCTGTGAAGCGCTTGTGCGCTGGAACCGCGACGGAAAGCTCGTTCCTCCGCTGAGCTTTATCCCGCTTTTTGAGAAAAGCGGCTGCATCTGCGCGCTTGACTTCTATGTGCTTAAAACTGTCTGCAAAAATATACGCGAATGGATAAAAGAGGGGATCGAACCCGTCCGCGTTTCGGTCAACTTCTCAAAAGTCCACCTCTGCAACAAAAATGTCGCGCACGATATTCTGAACATTATCGACGAATACGGCGTTGACAAGAAATATATCGAGATCGAGCTTACCGAAATGTCGGATTTCAACGATTTTCAGGCGTTCAAGGCGCTTATCTCCGAGCTGAAAGACAACGGAATAATGACCTCGATAGACGATTTCGGAACGGGCTATTCTTCTCTCAATCTGCTCACGAATTTCAATTTTGATATTGTGAAGCTGGATAAATCATTTATCGACAATATCGTAAGCGGAAAAAGCAAAACTGACGAGATCGTTGTGCGCAGCATCGCGGATATGCTCCGCGAGCTTAATATGAAGATAATCGCCGAGGGCGTTGAAACGGAGGAACAGGCTAAGCTGCTCCTCGGAATAAATATCACCATGGCGCAGGGTTATCTTTATGATAAGCCGCTGCGGCTCGAGGAATTCTCACAGCGGCTCAAAAATAAGCAATATGAGAAGATAATTTAAAATGAAAGTTATTGATCTATTTAAGAAACAGCCGGTTCTGACCGTCGCGCTTATCGCGGCGGCAGTGACCTGCTTTTTTGTTCCGCCCGACGCTCAGTATCTCGAATATTTCGATTTTAAGACGCTCGCCTGCCTGTTCTGTACGCTGACGGCGGTCGGGGGCTTTGCGCGGATACATACTTTTCGCATTCTTTCACGGAAAATCGTCCGCAGGCTCAGCAACACCCGCAACGTTATAACCGCGATAGTGTTCATAACCTATTTCGGGTCAATGCTCCTCGCGAACGATATGGCGCTTCTTACGTTTCTGCCGCTCGGATATTTTTCGCTCAGCTCCGCGAACATGAAAAAATACATGGCATATACGTTCGTAATGCAGAATATCGCGGCAAATCTCGGAGGAATGCTGACCCCGTTCGGAAATCCGCAGAATCTTTACCTTTATTCATATTTCAGCATTGATACGGCGGAATTTTTCTCAATTATGTTCCCACCGTTCGCCGCGGCGCTTGTGCTTATCCTGATATGCTGCGCAGTTATTCCCAAAGAGGAAATGCGGCTTTCCGACGATACCGATTATCACACCAGCGTCCCGAAAACCGTTATCTATTCCGTGCTTTTCGTTCTGTCTATACTTATGGTAATGCGCGTTATACCGTATGTTATTACAACTATAATTGTGACCGTATGTATAATAATTGTTGACAGAAAGGTTTTGCTCGAAGTGAACTACCCGCTTCTGCTGACGTTTGCGGCTTTTTTCGTTTTTTCGGGAAATATGGCACGAATAGACGCTGTAAGCAAAACGCTTTCGGCGCTTATTGCGGGAAGAACGCTTCTCGTCGGAACGGCGACCTGCCAGTTCATAAGCAATGTTCCGTCGGCGGTAATGCTTTCGCACTTCACGAACGACTACGCAAACCTGCTTATCGCGGTGAACATAGGCGGTCTAGGCACGCCGATAGCCTCGCTCGCAAGCCTTATAACGCTTACCGAATACCGCCTGCATGACCCCAAAAATGTAAAAAAATATATTATTTTATTTGAAATTGTGAATTTCTCGTTCCTCGCGGTTCTTTTCGCGGTGAGCGCGCTTCCCAAATAAATTTATACAAAAAAGGGAGAAGGATCAAAATGAACAACAAAGCTTTAATCGTCATTGATCTTCAGAACGACATCACCAAAAACTACAGGGAAATTATCGACAATGTAAACAAAGCCATTGACCTGGCAAAAAGTGCCGATATGCACGTTATTTACATTAAGCACAACAATTTATCCGCCGGCACAAGGACCTTTAAGCCCGGTACGCGCGGCGAAGAGCTTGTTCCCGAAATGAAAATCGTATCGGACAATATTTTCACAAAATCCAAGGGGAACGCGCTTACGAGCGAAGAACTTGTCAATTTCATAAACGAAAATGGGATCGGCGAGTTTTACGTTGCGGGCGCAGACGCGACAGTCTGCGTAAAATCGACCTGCTACAACATGGCAAAAGCAGGTTACACGGTTCACGTTTTGTCAGACTGTATAACCAGTTACGACAAAAGCAAGATCGGCGAGATGCTGCGGTACTATGAGAGCAAGGGCTGCGAAGTCGGAAAGCTCGCCGAAATAATGTAAGGCTCGTTATAATACGCATAACAAAGGCTTCCGCTTCGCGGGGGCTTTTTTTATTTGAGGGGAGGGAGAGGGAGCGCGGCGCGCCGCCCCG